>CALVTH010000003.1 GCA_944360115.1 uncultured Clostridia bacterium | reverse complement strand
GGGTGTAGCTCAGTTGGTAGAGCGCTTGATTTGCATTCAAGAGGTCCTCGGTTCGAATCCGTGCATCTCCACCACACCCGCAAGGGAATAATATTCGGGGTTGTAGCTCAGTTGGTTAGAGCACGCGCCTGATAAGCGCGAGGTCGATAGTTCGAGTCTATTCAACCCCACCACGAAAGACACCGTCAGGTGTCTTTTTTCGTGTCCGCTGCGCGCGGTGTTTAAGGTAATTTTATTGTCCGCACTGATTCGCACAATTGTATTTATACTATTTAATCGTTAAAGGAATATTATTTTAACTCTAAAGTAATATGTTTGAATGTTTGAGGAAAAGTGATATACTTGACGTCGAGGTAGTGAATATGGCTTTTAGCAAAACAATTCAGATGTACATTTTCGATGGCGATCCAAATGGTCGCATTATGTGCGAACTCTCAAATTGGAATGGCAGAGTATATAAAATTTCAAGGAATCAAATACAAGAGTTTAGCGCGAGAAGCGATGCCGACAACACGGGAGTGTATTTTTTAATTGGCAAAGATGAAAACAACAACGACACAGTATACATAGGCGAGGCAGAAAAAATGTCCTCGAGGATAAAACAGCATCTAAAAGATAACGAGTACTGGAATGACTGCATTGCCGTAATAAGCAAGGATGACTTGTTAAATAAGGCACACGTTAAGTATCTCGAAAATAAGTTTTACAATTTGGCACAAAAATCAGGAAGGGTTTCTGTGGTCAATAGCAATGTGCCTACGTGTTCTTCAATATCTGAGTATGACGAAGCAATGTTGATAGAATTTATCAACAACTCCAGACTCCTCGTCAATGTTCTTGGGTACAAGATTTTCGATTCAATCCAAGAAAGCGTTGTGAAACAAAACACGAGCAAAACATCCTCAAATGGCTTATATTACATTAAAGCAGCGCGCGGAGCAGAAGCGAAGGGCAGCATCGTTTCTGACGGGTTCGTTGTTTTTGAAGGGTCTAAAGTTGCATCTTCTGAAACACCTAGTATGTCAGAGAATTTACGAAAACTCAGAGAAAACCTGATGAAAAAAAATATAATTGATGAGAATTATAGATTTACCAAAGATCATGTTTTTTCCAGTCCTTCGCTGGCTGCGGCGACGGTAATGGGGAGAAATGCAAACGGTCGTACCGAATGGAAGACAAATAGCGGGAAAAGCATAAAGGATTTTGAAGAACAGATGATCTGAATGCGACGGCGTAGCGGGCGAGGGTATCCCCGCGGTTATTGCCAGTCTTTGCAGACGTCAACCCACGCGGAAAAAGCGGAGTAGCGTTCGAGTTCGGGAATGGTGAGTTCGATTGCGCTGTTGCCGCTGCCACAGGCGGGAAATACGGTGTCGAAACGCTTCAGAGATTCGTCGAGGTAAATCACCACGCCTTTGTTGACGGCAAAGGGGCACACTCCGCCGACGGCGTGACCGATGAGAGCGGCGGCTTCTTCGTGGGAGAGCATTTTGGCTTTGGTGCCGAAACGGGCTTTGTATTTGGCGTTGTCCACGCGGGCGTCGCCCGCGGCGACGATGAGGACGGGCTGACCGTTTGCCGAAAAGGACAGGGTCTTGGCAATGCGGCAGGGTTCGCAATGCAGCGCTTCGGCGGCAAGCTCCACCGTCGCGCTGGACACGTCGAATTCCATTATGCGGTTTTCCATTCCGAACCGCCGGAAATATTCCCTTACTTTTTCGATTGCCATATATAACTCCGAAGCGCGGCGCGTCTTCGCCGCGACCACGATTATAGCACGCCGCGACCGAAAACCGAAGCGTTTTCGCGACGGTTGCCGTCGCTTGCGTCGTCGCGCCGTTTTCAGCGTTGCGGAACGGCAAACAAGAGTCTTGAAAAAACACCTGCGGTGTTTTATAATTTAGAAAATCCCACAAGGAGAAAAATTTTATGGAACTCAAAGGAAGCAAAACCGAAAAGAATCTTATGGCGGCGTTCGCAGGCGAAAGCCAGGCGCGCAACAAATACACCTATTACGCCAGCAAGGCGAAGAAAGACGGCTACGAACAGATTGCCGCAATCTTCACCGAAACCGCCGACAACGAAAAAGAGCACGCCAAACTGTGGTTCAAGGAATTCCACGGCATAGGCGACACCGTCGAAAACCTCATCGACGCCGCCGCGGGCGAGCACGCCGAATGGACGGATATGTACAACTGGATGGCGGACGAAGCCGACGCGGAAGGTTTCCACGAAATCGCCGCCCGTATGCGCGGAGTCGCCGCAATCGAGAAGGAACACGAGGAGAGGTATCTCCGTCTTGCCGCCGCAATCAAGGAAGGCAAGGTTTTCCGTGAGGACGGTATCGTGGCGTGGAAGTGCCGCAACTGCGGACACATCCATTTCGGCACCGAAGCCCCCGAGGTCTGCCCCGTGTGCAATCATCCCCGCGCGTATTTCGAAGTGCGCAAATGACACCCGCCCCTTGACTGAAGAAGAAGGGGGAGAGCGGTGCGGCGCACCCGTCGCCGCAGGCAACCGCAAAAGACAACGACAAGAGACACAAAAGAAAAGCGAGGCGTTCGCCTCGCTTTTCGTTTTCCGTTGAGTCCGCGCACCGCGCGGTCGGGGCGCCCGTCCGTCAGACGGACAGTACATCGTCGACGGTGACGAGGAGTTTGCCTTCGGCAATGGCTTTGTCGAGGCACTTTTCAATCCACTCCGCGACAGCTTTGGTTTTCTTGCCCGTGCCGAAGAGGGCGATGATCTCCTTGACGGCTTCGGAGCGTTCGAGATTGAGCCGTGTTTCGGCGGCGCACTTGGCGGCGGCGATGATTTCGTCGGGGTGCACCTTGGTGAGGTCGCGGGCGGTCTTGACATCCGCGGGACGGAAGGTCTCGACGGGTTTGTCCACATAGAAAACCTTGCCGTCGAACTCCTGCCTCATGGAGGCGAACTGCTCGGTGTATTCCGTCAAAGTCGCCACGGCGCGCTTCGCCGTCTTGGGCACATTGTACATAACAAGCAGTTTATCGAGCAAAACGGAACTTTCAATGGGCGATTCCGTCTCAATGATGTCTCTTATGCGCGAGGTGATCTTTTCTTCGTTGACGAAGTTCAGCACATATTCCGCGCCGGCTTTGAGGAGAGGTTTGCAGTAGTAACTCTTGTACGGAGCACGGTAGCGGGCGGTGATTTCCTTGACCAGTTTCTTGCTCATCACCTTCTTTTCGGTGAGGGTGGTGATTGCGTCGCGTATCTTGGCGATTTCGCGGCGGGTGTTGTTGAAGAAATTGACCGTCCACAGCTGATAGGTGTTCCAGCCCAGTTTCTTGAGTATCTTGGTCTGCATGGCGACGCGGTCCTTGACGCCCTTGAGTTTGCAGCTGCTTTCGCTGTCGCAGATGATTGCGAGGATATATTTGTCCTTGTTGCGCGGGTCGATGACGGCGACATCGATTTTGAAATCGCTGACGCCGAGATTGTAGTCGCACATAATGCCCTTGTCCTTGAGTTCGGCGGCGACGAGAGCGCCTATGCCGCCGCTCACGGGCGTGATGTCGGTGCTTGCGATTGCCAGCATTTCGCGTCCGCGCTCGGCGTATTCGAGGAAGGCTTTCAGCCCTGCCACGCCCTTGCTGTCGGTGCGGTTGAGGTCAATCATATTGCCCGTTATCGCGCTGAACACTTTCATTTCATTGCGCGCGCGGGTGACGGCGACATTGAGTCGTTTGTAGCCGCCGCTCTGGTTGATGGGTCCGAAGTTGAGTGACAGTTTGCCCTGCGCGTCGGGACCGTAGCCCACGCTGAACAGAATGACATCGCGTTCGTCGCCCTGCACGCTTTCGAGGTTCTTGACGAACAGCGGCTCGTCGCAGTCGTAGGCGACGGCGTCGAGGTTGCTCTGGTGAATCGCCTTGGAGAGCGCGTTCTCGATGTAGTTCTGCTGGGCGGTGTTGAAGGTGACTATGCCTATGCTCTGCGAGCGGGTGGCGGGGTCTTTGAGTCGCTTGACGACTTCGGCGACGAGGGCGTCGCCTTCCTTCTTGTTGCACTTGCTTCCGCCGCGCTCGTAAACGCCGTCGACATACTCGAAGGACACCTTGCTGCTCAGTTCGTTGGGGGAGGGGAATGTGAGCAGGGTGTTGTCGTAGTACATCGCGTTGGAGAACGCTATCAGGCTCTCGTGGTTGGAGCGGTAGTGCCACAGCAGGTGGTTTTCGGGCATACCGAGGGCGAGGCAGTCGTCGAGAATACTCTCGAGGTCCTCGACTTCGTAGTGCTCGTCGTCCTTGTAATCGGAACTGAAGAATGTGGTCGGCGGCAGCTGTTTGGGGTCGCCGACGACGATGACATCCTTGCCGCGCGCGATACTTCCCACGGCTTTGCAGGTGGGCACCTGCGACGCCTCGTCGAATATGACGAGGTCGAACTTGTCCATATCGAGGTCGAGGAACTGCGACACCGAGGTGGGTGACATCAGCATACAAGGACAGCAGGCCTTGAGGATGTTGGGAATCTGGGCGAACAGTCCGCGCAGGGTGGTGCCTTTCATCCCCGTCTTTTCGGCGCGCATGAGTATGACGCGCTCGAGGTTGTGGTCGCCCGTCGTGTCGGCGCGCGGGAGAGAGGAGACCAGTTTGCGGTAGAGTTCCTGCCGCGTCAGCCGCTCGTATTCCTCGGTGAGCGCCTTGAATCTGTTGGCGGCTTCCTCGAGGTTGAGGCCAGAGAAACGGCACAGCACATCGTCGAGGTAGAGTTCGCTCTTGATGAAGTTGTGATAGACGCACTTCTTGAAGCATCTGAGGATGTCGTCCGCCGAGATTTCACCGACATTGAGCGGCTCGAGGATGAATTCGAATCCGCTCCGTCTGCACTTGCCCACGATTTCCTGATAGCGGCACCAGTTGGGGATGAAGTCGATGTTCTTCTGCACATTGGTGACATATTCTATGCAGGCGTTGAGGTCGTCGCCGCCGACGAAGCCGCCCGTCTTGAATATGGTCACGAAATCCTTCGCCGCGCGCGCGAGATTGTCGTAGGCGGCGATGAAGAATTCCACATAACGGTGCGTGCCGTAACGGGTGAGGTCGATGCAGCTTTCGTTGAAGAGGTTGATGTCGAAGTCGGCGTACAGTTTTTCCGCGCAACCGAACAGTTCTTCCATTACCAGCACGCGGGCGTTGACGGCTTCGGTGTCGTTGGATGTGAGGGCGAACAACCCCGCCAGTTCGTCGCGGCGGCGGAACAGCGTGCGGCGCGTCTCTTCGCACTTGGCGAGGAATTCGAGGAAGAATCCGCGGTCCTTTTTGTCGAGAGAGGCGGGCAGACAGCGCTTCACCGCGCGGCTGTAATTGCCCGTCCGCATTGCCTCTTCCACCTCTTCGAGGGGCACTTCGTAGGGATATGCGCCGTAGCGGGAGGCGTATTCCTGCGAGAGTATGCCGAACTTCTTGTACGCTTCGCGGAAGGAATCGAGCATACCCTTGGCGTTCTGCACGATTTTGCAGTGCGAGAAGTATTCGCGCACGCAGTCCTCCTTGAAGAGGTTGCATATCCTGTACAGCGCGTCGATTTTGGTGCGGGTGAGCGCGACGGTGCGCATATTGAACAGCGGCAACAGATTGCGCGCGTACTGCCTGAGGTGCCTCAGTTCGATGAGATATATCTCGAGAATGGATTCGCCGTCCCTGCGCCAGCGGTCGTTGTAGTCGAACATTCCGATGTGACGGAAAGGCGATTTCTCGATGTCGCCGCACTCTTTTGCACGCAGGGAGAGTTCGGTCAGCACTTCGAGGTAGTTGTTGAACGAACTTTCGGTCAGTTTCTCATAGAAAATGCTGTCTATGTTGAGACAGTCGGGGGCGTCCTCGTTGTCGAAATAGTTGAGGATTGCCTCGTACA
This sequence comes from uncultured Clostridia bacterium, assembly GCA_944360115.1. Lineage (GTDB taxonomy): Bacteria > Bacillota > Clostridia > Christensenellales > CAG-917 > Limadaptatus. The sequence goes on along the minus strand of CALVTH010000003.1, from coordinate 69,837 downwards.
GCGAGAAGCCGAGATAGCGCTTGCGGTGCAGGGCGGCGAGTTCCTTCGCCAGTTTTTCGAGGGGAACGGCAATTTCCTGCGCCTTTTCCTCGAGGTCCTGTTCCGTCGTCGTGTCGGCAAGCGACAGCGTGTTGATGATGTGGCTGAGCACGACGGTTTTGTTGGCTTTGTTGGAGTGCAGTTCCAGACAGAAATCGCCGAGTCCTATGTTCTGCAACCGTCTGTGCACGACGGACAGCGCCGCCATTTTTTCGGCGACAAACAACACCCTGCGGCCGCGCACGATGTTGTTGGCTATGATGTTGGTTATGGTCTGCGACTTGCCCGTGCCGGGAGGTCCGTGCAACACGAAACTCTTGGACAGGCTGTCGTATATCGCCGAATACTGCGACGAGTCGGCGGATATGGGCAGATACATCTTGTTGTCGCCGATATAGGCTTCGTCGCTGCTCCTGTCGGAGAGGTCGAAGGCGTCGCCCGACAGCTCGAGACGGTTGTTGATGAGCGAACGGATTATGGGATGTTCGCGGAAACGGTCGGATTTGTAGCGCACATCGTGCCACAGCAGATAGTTGGCAAAGGACAAGCTGGCGAGGAAGACATTGTTGTAGACATCCCAGCCCTTGAAGCGCACCGTCTCGCGCTTTATGCGGGCGAGCACGGAAAGCACTGCCTGCGGCGTGTCCAGCGCGACGGTGGCAAGTCCGCGCATATCCAGGTCGAACTCCTGATACAGAAATTCCAGCAGAGTGCTGTTGACGCGCAGGTCGTCGGTGTTGACATCTATGGTGTACACGGGCGAAGCCACGCCTTTCTTGGTTATGGTGACGGGATAGAGGAAGAGCGGGGCGAATTTGTCCTCGGTCATATCCTTTTCCGACCACTTGAGGAAGCCCGCGGCGAGATATAGCGTGAGCGTGCCCGTCTCCTCGCGTATGGACTTCTCCTTGCGGAAGAGGCGGAGCAGGGTGCTCTCGTGTTCGCGCATATCGTACACCGTGCGCAGGCGTTTGTTCTTGTATTCGTACAGTATGTAGTCGGCGAAAGGTTTCAGAAACGCCGTGCGCTCGAAACCGTCGGATATCTTCTCCAGACTTTCGGCGTTTTCACGCGGTTTGTTCTCGAGTGTGAACGACTTGATTTCGCCGACATTCTCGATGAAATCCTCCAGCGATGGCACGAGCAGTTTGACGGCGGTCTGCGACACCTTGAAGTTGAGCAGCGAGTTGCGCATATCCATATCCAGCAACCTGCGCTCCCATTGCGTGACGCGACTGATTTCCTTTTCGCCGCCGATTTCGCCGCCGTATTCCTTGAGTTGCTTGGGGGCGAGGTCGGTGTAATAGTCCTTGCTTTGTCTGAGGTCGTAGCCCCCTTCCTTGCGCACGCGCTCGGGCAGGGGGAAGATGTGCATTATGCGCGCGCGCTTGACATCGACGATGAAGTCCACTTCCGCGTCCTTCTTTATGGACGCCTGCGCGCTCTTTTCCGCCTTTTCGAAGGCTATCCCGCCGAAAAGGTCGTCCACCATAACCAGGCTGAGGTCGCTCACTCCGCGCTCGGATTTCTTGCGGAGCATATCCGCGTCGTCGCCTATCAGATTGGGCAGACATTCGTTTATGAGGAAGCACCCCGCGTACCACTTGCCGTTCATCATCGCTATGATTGCGTTTTGCCCGTTGGCTTCGACGAGCGCGGCGAGCATAAGGGCAAGTTCGAGGGGAGAGGCGATTTTGGATATGAGAGTCTCGCGGTGGTCGGCGATTATCGCCACATCGGCGTCCTTGCGGATTTCCGCCGCGGTGAATTTCTGGTCGGCAAGCACGCTGTAGCAGGCGGCGAAGAAATTGCGTACATTGTTGCGCGTGCCCGAGTAGCCCGTGCAGGACGACAATCCCCAGCTTTCCACCTTGCGCCCCGCGAGATTGAGCAGTTTGTTGAGTTCGGCGGTGCGCCTGACGAAAGCGGCGAGACAGCCCGGGTCCTCCACGAAATTGCAGGCGTTGAAGGGCAGGAGCTGCACGGGGAATTTCTGCTCGGCGACGACGGAGTCGTTGCCGTCGGTGACCTGCATACAGATTTCGCCCTCTTCGGTTTTGTCCAGACCGACGAGGAAAAGGGGAGAGAGCTGCACCTCGGTCTCGAACTTCGCGGTGGTGCGGCGGGGCAGTCGTATGTCGGTTATTTCCGTGGGCAGCAGAAAAGCCGGCGAGGACGAGATTTTTATTTTGATGTTCTCCTTGTCCTCGTCGGACGAATTCTTGACATACAGCCTTTTGACGGGCGTGATGTTATTCTGCAAATGGAAATAGCCGACGACCTTAGCGCAACTTGCGGTGATTTCGGCAAAACTTTTTTCGCTGACTGTATCTTGTGCCATAGTGACTCCTTCCTTACCCGAAGATGATACCACAAGCCCGCTCCGATATCAAGCGCGCAGGAGCGCGCGAGCGCGTGTCCGGCGGGCGTGAAAAACGGCATAAAAGTCGCAACGGCACGATGACAAAACAAAAACGGCGCCTGAAGCGCCGTTTCGGTCGAAATGTCCGACGACAAAAATAAATAAACCCCCGTCGACGGGTCAGACGGGGATAAAGCCGTACAGCAGTACGCCCGCCACCGCCGATATGACGATGAGCAGTATGGGCGGAATACGCTTGCCCTTGAATTTCACGAAGGCGAGCACCGTCATCGCCGCGAAAAGGCCCAGTCCTATGGGGTCGAATTCGAAGCCCGCGCCGTCGAAAATGCTTTCCATTCCGAACAGCACCAGTATGCCCACCGTGATGACGACGGACAGCAACAGTCCGCTCACCGCGCCGCTGACATTGTCGAAGACCTCCTGCACCACGGGCACATTCATATAGCGCGAGAAGAACTTCGCGACGATTATTATTATGATGAGCGAGGGCAGCACCACGCCCAGAGTGGCGCACACCGCGCCCAGCACGCCTGCATTCTCCACGCCCGTGTAAGTCGCGATGTTGACGGCAAAGGGCCCCGGGGTGCTCTCGGCAATGCCTATGAAATCTATGAGCACCTGCTGGTCGAGCCAGCCGTGCGCCGAGACTTCGCTCATGATGAGCGGTATCATTGCGTGCCCGCCGCCTATTGTGAACAGCCCTATCTTGAAGAATGTCCAGAGGAGTTCGAGGTAAATCATGCTTCGTCCTCCTTCGGATGTCCGTCGTTTCCGTTTCCGCCGCCGTCCGCATCGTCGCAGTCGCCGTTGTCGGTATCGGCAGGGTTGCCGTTATGCGTATCGTCGCCTATCCCGACTGCACGGTTGCCGTCGTCTTCCGCGGTCGCCGTCGGGGCGGCGTCGGGCGCATTATCGGGCGAAACGCCGTCGTTTGCGGTTTGTTCGTCGGGCGAAGGCATATTGACGGCAAGCAGTTCGGCGGGGCAGGGCGCGCTTTCGCCGCCGCGGGAATATTCGCCCGCCAGTCTGTCGCACCGCGTCAGGGATTGTCTGTATCGCACGGAATGGGCGACCGCCACTTCGATTATCGAAATGCCGATTGCGCCGAGCATGAGGTAGACCACGCTTATTTCCGTGAACAGCGCCAGACAGAACATCGCCGCCATGAGCACATAGGCGATTATTTTGCGTTTGGTGTTTTTGACGAAGCTGACCGCTCCGCGTACTATGAGCACCAGCGCGCCTATCCTTATTCCGCGGAAGAGATAGCCCACCCATTCGTTTTCGCGCACGAGGTCGATGATGTAGGACAGCCCGAGGATGACGAGGAAAGAGGGCAGCACCACGCCGAGGGTGGTGAAAATGCCGCCGAAGATTCCCGCCCGTTTGGTGCCTATGAATGTGGCTATGTTTATGGAAATCGCGCCCGGGGTGCTTTCGGCAATGGCGAAAACATCCAGCAGTTCGTCGTGCGTGAGCCACTTGTGCTTGTCCACCACTTCGTGCTCTATCATGGAAAGCATGGCGTACCCGCCGCCAAAGGAAAACAGCCCTATCTTGAAGAATACGGCGAACATTTTCAGGCTTTCCTTGAGTGCGGTGAGGAATTTTTGCTTCATACCTCGGAATTATATTACAAAACGCGGAAAATATAAAGGGATTTGTTACAAAAGGGCGGCAGCGGCAGCGCCGCAGGCAGCATGGAACGGCAACAACTGCGACACAGTCGACAGCCACCCGTAGCGGCAGCGCCGCAGGCAGCATGGACAGCGTGAAATTTATGTGCCTGCACGGCGGTTTGTCAGAACAGCAACAACTGCGACACAGGCGACAGCCACCCGTAGCGGCAGCGCCGCAGGCAGCATGGACGGCGTGAAATTTATGTGCCCGCACGGCGGTTTGCCGCGGAAAAGTCCGCAACAACGGAAAAAGAGCGGGTGTCCGCTCTTTCCGCCATATTTACGGTCGATGTTTGTTACTCTTCGGAAATGGCTCCGACGGGGCATCCGTCTTCGCAAGCGCCGCAATCGATGCACTCGGCTGCATTCACGACAAACTTGCCGTCGCCTTCGGAAATGGCTCCGACGGGGCAGGTGTCCGCGCAAGCGCCGCAGGAAATGCATTCGTCACTGATAACTCTTGCCATCTTGGTTCTCCTTTCGACTGTATTTCCCTCATCGGGCGATTGAATTGTAACACGGGCGACGGGGGCGCGCAAGAGGAAAAGCCCCCGAAACTAAAAGTTCGACTACCCGAACCGCGTGCGCGGAACGGGCTTCGGCAGACGGCGGGCGGGGCTGAAACGGATGTCGAACGGCGAGGGAAGAGCGGGCGCAAACAGGGGGCGGGAAGAGCGCGAACGGAAGAGCGGGCGGGAAACGGGCAGGCGTCGGGGATGAGCGACGGGCGCAGGCGTGCGGCGCGGGGCGGAGTGCGCTCGGCGTTGCGTGTCGGCGGGAAATGAAAGCGCGCCGCGGTGCGGCGCGCAAAATAGGTCTCTAAACGCGGACGGAATTATTCTCCGTCGTCCTCGTCGTCCAGTTCCGCGGCGGACTGGCGTTGACCTATCTTCAGTTCCTCGAGGGCGTAGGTCTTGACCTCGAAACTGCCGTCCTTTGCCATAATGCGCACTCTCGTGGTCTTGCGCAGCAGGTCGTTGCTTTCCACCGTGCCGTCGCCGTCCTTGGTGCGCACTTTGCTGCCCACTTTGGGCATTTGCTTGAAGGCTTCGCTGTAATATTCGTTCTCGTACTTGAGACAGCACATCAGCCTGCCGCAAACGCCGCTGATTTTTTGCGGGTTGAGGGAAAGCCCCTGGATTTTAGCCATTTTTATGGACACTTTCTCGAAGTCGGGCAGGTGAGTGGAGCAGCAGCACGGACGACCGCAGGGTGCAAGCGCGCCGCGCATTTTGGCGTCGTCGCGTTCGTAAATCTGTCTGAGTTCAATGCGCACCCTGAACACGGCGGCAAGCGCGCGCACCAGTTCGCGGAAATCCACTCTACCCGCGGCGGTGAAATAGAATATGAGTTTGCTTCTGTCGAAGGTGTATTCGGCGTCCACCACCTTCATATCCAGCCCCATATCCTCGGCTTTGCGGCGTATGACGGAGAGCGCGTCGGCGCGGTCGGCGAGATTTTTCTCCTCCTGCGCCTCGTCCTCGGCGGTAGCCTTGCGCAACACGGGTTTCAAGGGTTGCACGATGTCCTTTTCGGGCACTTCGCGGTTGGAGAGCACGACGGTGGCGAATTCCAGCCCCCGCCCCGTCTCAACGATTGCGTGGTCGTTTTCCCTGAACTCTATGCCTGCGGGGTCGAAGTAGTAGATTTTACCCGAGCCGCCGCGGAATTTGATACCAACTATTACCGGCATTTATGTTTGACCTCCAGTATGGAGAAGAGCAGATTGTCCGTCACGGACTGCGCGTCCACGCGGAAAAACAGTTCTTCGAGAGCTTTGCTGATGAGTTGTTCGGTCAGCGCGAGCGCACGCATTGAAAAATCGCGCGCGACGGCTTCCGTCTTTTCCGCCGTCTCAGGGGAGAGCGGCGGCGCCTGTCCGCTTTTGACGGCGATGACATCGCGCACCACCGCGGCAAGCACGGGCAGAAAATCCTTGGGGTTTGACAGAGAGGGCGTGGCGGAGCACCTGAGGATGTCCGTGCTGCGTTTCATCTCGGAGAGCAGGTTGAGCGCTTCGGCGTAACTTGCGGCAAGTTTGGGCGAATCGGCGAATTCCTTGGCGCGCCCGGGCTGTCCCTCGCAATAAGCCGCCGCGGCGGCGGCAGTCTCGCCGTCTATTCCCGCGTCGAGCAATCCGTCGTACACCGTCTGCCTGTCGAAGATGTCCATATACACGGCGCGGCAACGCGAGCGCACGGTGTCGAGCAGTCTGTATTCGTTTGCCGTGCCGAGAAAGAAAGTGACATTCTCGGGCGGCTCCTCGAGAGTCTTGAGCAGTTTGTTCTGCGCCTCGGCGGTCATAAGGTCGGCGCGGTGCACGAAAAACACCTTGCGTTCGCCGACGGGGCTGACATACGCGTTCGCCGTCATCGCCTTGATTTGCGCCACGCGTATGACTCCGTTTTCGGGGAATACCTCAGAGACATCGGGATTGTTGCCGTCAAGGACGCGGCGGCACCCGGCGCACTCCAGACACGCGCTCTTTTCGTCGCAGAACAGAGTGGCGGCGACCAGCGAGAAAAATTCGAGGACGATTTCGTCGTCGGAGGACACCACGGTGTAGGCGTGACCCAGCCCCGCGCGCAAATCGCCGAGCACCAGTTTGTAAGCCTTGCTCTCCTTGAGTGCCTTCTCGAAGAGTATGTCTTTCACTTGACCGCGCCTCTTTTTCTCAGAGCGTCCAGAATCTTGCGGTGAGTGTCAAGACGCTCTTTTTCGGGTTTTATCATAACGAAACGACCGTTTGAAGCGGCAGATTGCGCAATATATCCCTCATAAACCTTGTCGTGAAAAGAGGTGTTTTCCTGCTCCAGTCTGTCGTTGCGGGACACGCTCCTGAACGACGACGACGGGCGCAGGTCTATGAACACGGTGACATCGGGCATGGCGGTCTCGACGGCATAGGCGTTGACCTTTTCCACAAATTCGCGCCCCAGTCCGCGCGCGTACCCCTGATAGGCGACGGAAGAGTCAATGTATCTGTCGCATATCACCGTCTTGCCCGCGTCGAGGGCGGGGCGAATGACCGTGCGCACGAGTTGCGCTCTTGCGGCGGCGTAGAGCAGGGCTTCCGTCTCCGCCGTCATATCGCGGTTGGCGGGGTCGAGAATTATCTTGCGTATCTGCTCCGAAATTTCCGTGCCGCCCGGCTCGCGGACGAAAACGGCTTCCTGTCCTGTTTCGCGCATATATTCCCTCAGCAAGGAAAGTTGAGTGGATTTCCCCACGCCTTCGCAACCCTCGAATGTGACGAACATTTGTACCCCTGATTGTTCCCGACGCATAGCGTCCGTATTCCGTAACATTGTAGCACGGTTTTTTCACAATCTCAACAACATATTGAACGCGCGCGATGACGCGCGCACGCGTACAGGCGTTGCGGAGGGGGCGCACGGGAGACGGCGCAAGCGGAGCGGTGCGGCAAAAGATGTCTTCGCTCCGGTGTTGCGGGCGGATGGAGAAGGTTGCGGGAGCGGTTGCGCCCGCTGCACCGACAGGCAAGCCGCCGCCATTCCCGAAACGGTCGAAAAAAAGTTGCCCTTTTTCCGTTGACAAAACGCAAAAGCATGTTTATATTATTAGTAATGATTATCAATAGCGATTGCGCGTCCCCCATCTTGTTTGTCCGTTCGCCGTCGCGCGGAAAAGCGCGAAGAGCGTCGGGAGACAAAGTGACCGTTGACAAACGGGGCGGGGAGTGGGACAATCGGAAGCGGACGGAGCGCGAGCGATTTCCGCACGGGAGATTCTATGCGGGAGACTGCCAAAAGACAGACCAGACAGAAATGCGAAATAGAGCGCGTCGTGCTGTCGTCCTGCGACCATCCCACGGCGGAAACGGTGTTCGGGAGAGTGCGCGAAGCGTTGCCCGCGGTCAGTCTCGGCACGGTGTACAGGGTGCTGAAAGGGCTTGCCGAAGAGGGCAGGGTGCGGGAAATCGCCGTGCCCGGCGCACCCGCCAGATTCGACAAGACGACGGGCACCCACGCGCATTTCGTTTGCGAGAAGTGCGGCGCGGTGGAGGACATCGGCATAGACGCCGCCGAGATAGTCAAAGCGGCTTGCCGCGGGTGCGGCGAAGCGGACATCGCCGAAGCGGACATCATTTTCCGCGGGGTGTGCCCAAAATGTAAGGAGGAAAACAAATGAACCTGCTCTTCAAGATAAGTTACGGGCTTTATGTGTTGTCGGCGAAGTCGGGCGACAAGAGGGGCGCGTGCATGATAAACACGCTGTCGCAACAGACCTCGTCCCCCGAAAGGTTTTCCGTCACCGTCAACAAAGCCAACTACACCCACGAGCTCATCGCCGAAAGCGGCAAGTTCGCCGTTGCGGTGTTGGGCGAGAGCACCTCTTTCGACACCATAAAGGGCTTCGGAATGAGGAGCGGCAGGGACGCGGACAAGTTCGAGGGAGTGGCGTACGAGACCGCCGAAAACGGCTGCGCCGTGCCCACCGACGGAGCCCTCGGATATTTCGAGATGACGGTGGACGACAGCATAGATTTCGGCACGCATACCATGTTCGTCGCTCACACCACCGCCACCAAGACCTTTGTCGACGACGGCAACGCGCTCACCTACGACTATTATCAGCGTTTCGTCAAGCCCCGTCCTCAGCCCGTCGTTGCCGACGACAACGAGGAAGTGTGGGTGTGCAAGGTGTGCGGCTATGTGCATAAAGGCAAACTTCCCGCCGACTTCGTGTGCCCGATATGCAAGCACGGAGCGCAGGACTTCGAGAGAATCGACAGCGGAAAAGATTCCGCAAAGATAGAAAACCAAAACAACGAGAAAGGAGAAACGAATATGGCTAAATGGATTTGTACTGTGTGCGGATATGTTCACGAAGGACCCGAACCTCCCGCTCAATGCCCTCTCTGCAAGGCTCCCGCGTCCAAGTTCAAGAAGGTTGAGGAGACCGAAAGAATGTGGGCGGCGGAACATGTCATCGGCGTGGCGAGCGGCGCTCCGCAGGACATCATCGACGGACTGCGCGCCAACTTCGAGGGCGAGTGCACCGAGGTCGGTATGTATCTCGCAATGAGCCGCGCGGCGCACCGCGAAGGCTATCCCGAAATCGGGCTTTACTGGGAGAAGGCGGCGCTTGAGGAAGCCGAACACGCCGCGAAGTTTGCCGAACTGCTCGGCGAAGTGGTGTCTCCCTCCACCAAGGTCAACCTCGAGAAGAGGATAGAAGCCGAAAACGGCGCCACTCAGGGCAAATTCGAGCTGGCGAAGCGCGCCAAGGAACTCAACCTCGACGCCATTCACGACACCGTCCACGAAATGGCCCGCGACGAAGCGCGTCACGGCAAGGCTTTCGAAGGGCTGTACAACCGTTACTTCAAGAAATAACCCGGCATGACGCCGACGCTACGGAAAGGACCGCCGAAGGGCGGTCTTTTCCTTTCGGAAATACGGCGCGGGCGGCGCGGAGCGCGGGTATGTTGCAAACGGAGCGCGCGGCAGATTACAAGCGGCGCACGGGCAGACGCCAAGGAGTGTGCGGCAGCCGACAAACAACGGGGCGCGGGCAAAGGAAGACAACGCGGTAAAAACAAAGCGCGGAGATTGCTCTCCGCGCTTTCGTCGTGTGCAGGAAGGTTACTTCTTCTTTTCCTCTTTGGGAGGAGGAACGAGCATTGCCTGGCATTTGGTCATAATGTCGTTGAACTGCACGGCATAACTGTCGCCCGCGCCGATGATGGTCACGCAGCCTCTTGCCACCGATTCGACGAAGTCGTAGCGGTTGGTGAGGACGGCGAGGCATCCGTCGGGATCGGGGAACTTGAAGAGCACGAAGGGGAAGGGGCGTTCGCCGTTGCCCGCTTTGCTCTTGCCCATCTTGACGCGAAGGTAGGCTTTGATTTCGGGATAGAGCACATTGCCCGCCGCGTCTTTGGTCTCGCCGACGATGAACTGATAGGTTCTGTCTGGCTGTTTCTTCGTCCAGTCAGCCATATCGGGCCATCCTTCGCGGTTGGCGGTGGAGAGGGCGCGGGTGATGAGGAAGAGAGACAGCTTGACTTTGAGATACTGTTCCCAGGGCTGGTCCTTGCCGGGGATGAAGGACGGCATGGTCTTTGTGAGCGTGAGCATGAGGAAGAGGAACTTCATCGTCACGGGATTGAAGATATTCTTGAACAGGGGGCTGAGAATCCCGAGCATATCGAGGGGAGAGCTGCCCTTGAACACTCCGAGCAGACTCGGAATGGACTTGAAGTACATCTTCACGACTTTGAGGTCTTCTTTCTTGGAGCCGTCCGCCATTTCGATGTAACCGGGGTATTCGCCCTGGTACACCTTGAAGCGTTTGCCGGAGGCCGCCTGAGCGGCGAGCTCTTCGGTGAGGAAAACCATGTAGCAGGCGACGGGATTTTCGTCGTCGGCGGCGCGGAATTCCACTATCGCGTTGACCTTTTCGAACGCCTTGCGCTGTTTTTCGTCCTCTTCGAGGGGAACGCGCAGGGCGGGGAAGGCGGCGCTGAAATAGATTTTAGCGGTCAAGACATCTTGCGGATTAGCTTTCATGGGGCACCTCCTCAGTCTTCGTCGGACCAATCGTCTTCCTCGATTTCCTTGCCCATCAATTCCATAACGGTTTCCATGATGCCCTGGCTGGAGAGCTTGTACATGGCGTAGAGGTCCTCGGGCTTGCCGATGGGGCCGAACTCGTCGGGGATACCGATCTTGGTGAGAATGCATCTCTTGCCGCTCTGGGCGAGGACGGAAGCCACCGCGTCGCCGAGACCACCGATGATGTTGTGTTCCTCGACCGTGACGATACGGCGGGTCTTGACGGCGGCTTCGATGATGGCGTCGGCGTCGATGGGCTTCAGGGTGTGCATATTGATGACCTGAGCGGAGACGCCCTGTTCTTCGAGCATCATACCGGCGATGAGCGCGTCACGGGTGGGCACGCCGCAGGAGATGATGGTGACATCGTTGCCGTCTTTGAGTTTCATCGCCTTGCCGATTTCGAAGGTGTATTCTTCCTCACTCTCGTGGAGCAGGGGTTCCATACCTCTGCCGACGCGGAGATAGAAGGGGCCGGGGACATCGATGCAGGCTTTGATTGCGCTTGCGGTTTCCCACGCGTCCGCGGGGATAACGACGGTCATGTTGGGGATGGCGCGCATGATGGCGAAGTCCTCGATGCAGTGGTGGGTGGAGCCCGCCGCGCCGAAGGAGACGCCGCCGTGGGTGGCTATGACCTTGACGGGCAGCTTCTGATAAGCGCAGTCCGTCCTGACCTGCTCGCCGCCGCGGAGGCAAGCGAAGATGGCGAAGGTGGAGGCGAAGGGGATAAAGCCGACTTTGGCAAGACCTGCTGCCACGCCGAAGAGGTTCTGTTCGGCGATACCGACATTGAAGAGTCTGTCGGGGAAGGCTTCGCCGAGCAGACCGATGTTGGTGGATTTCGCAAGGTCGGCGGTCACACCGACGATACGGGGGTCTTTTGCGGCGAGTTCGGCGAGGGTTTTGCCGTACATTGCGCCGGACGACATTTTATTCGCGTCGTAAACATTCCATGCAGTTCCCATAGGGTACCTCCTTAAAACTCTCTGTTCTTAATCTCGTCGAGGTAAACCTTGACCTCGGCGGGGTCGGCGCCGAACGACGCGTAATGGCAGGTTGCCTTGCCTTCGAACTTGCTGAGGCCGTAGCCCTTGACGGTGTCGGAGATGATGCAGACGGGACCTTCGGTCGCCCACGCCTTGGCGAGAGCGGCGTCCACTTCTTCCATCTTGTTGCCGTTGCACTTGATGACTTTGAAGCCGAAGGATTCGACCTTCTTGTCGAGGGGCTCGAGGCTCATAACGCTCTCGGTGTTGCCGTCGATTTCGAAATGGTTGCGGTCGATGATCCAGATGAGGTTCTTGAGTTTGTAGTGCGCGGCGGACATTGCGGCTTCCCAGTTGGAGCCTTCCTGACACTCGCCGTCACCGGTCATGACGACCACTTTGCTGTCGATGCCCTTGAGACGGAGACCGAGGCACATACCCACACCGATGGGCAGGCCGTGTCCGAGCGAACCCGTGGACGCGTCGCAACCCTTGATTTTCTTGCTGTCGGGGTGCATACCGTAGGCGGACTCGGTCTTATTGAAGTTCTTCATGACTTCGTCGAGATCGAGATAGCCCCTCATGGCAAGGCAGGGAACATAGGAGAGAGCGCAGTGACCTTTGGAGAGGATGAAGCGGTCTCTTTCGTCCCAGTCGGGATTTGCGGGGTCGACTTTCAAATACTTGAAGTACAGCGCGATGAGCATATCGGCACTCGAGAGAGAACCGCCGATGTGCCCCGACGTGGCGTTGAATGTCGTCTGAACGATGTTGAGACGCAGTTCTTTCGCCTTTGCTTTAAGCTCGTCGATGGAAACATTGTTTGGCATATTTTGCCCTCCTGCATAATTTTCCTTGTCGAAACCATTTTGTTAAATAGTTTACTATTAAATTGTAGACCAGAAGGTTTCATTAGTCAATAGCCAATTTTTGTGATATGTCGTAAAACGCGCACGACGGCATGCGCACGCCCGCGTGACGCGGCGCCGAGCCGCCCGCCCGCGCAACCGCGCTCGGCGCGTGTTCAGCCGTAAATGTGCAGTTTATATGCAAAAACCGCCGCGTAAACGGCGGTTTTTGTCATCTCTGTCGCGTTTTCATTTCAGAAACGGCAGGGAAGAGTTGCCCTTGAAAGCGCCCTTGAATTTGTTCTCCAGGTCGCGCTTTTCGTCGTCGGACAGGGTGGCGGAATAGATGTCCGCATACTGTTTTGCACGCTTTATCAGGGCGAGGTCGCTCTCTCCGGAAAGTTCGGCGAGGGTGACGCTGCCGCCCACGCGCGCCGCCATGTCGCGCACCACTATGAGCGCGCACATCTTCTTCTCGCCGCACCCGTATTTCTCCGCCATTCGTTTCAGTTTGGCGGGCGAAATGTCGGACACCACGGGAGTGTGCGCCACATTGTCCTCGTACACCTTTATGAGTTCGGGGGAGAGCAGGTCGAAGATTCCGTTGTCCGCTTCCTCGCGGGCGGAACATTCCGCGGTCTGGGAATACGCCGACGGGCATTGCGCCTCGGCACGGGGCGTCGCGCCCGCCGCGGAAGAGATTGCCGCCACGGCCATGGCAAACGCAACCGCCGTCTTTGTCAGGATGTTCATGTTTCCTCCTTTGCCGCGTCCGTGCGCGCGTCGCGCGCCGTGCGGTTTAAGGTATTTTGCGCGCGCCGCTACTTTTTATTCCGCCTTTTTCCGCTCCTTCCGTTCGCTCCTCCCGCGCGTTCCTTGCCGCGCCTCACTCGTTTCTCCCGCGCTTTCTTTTTCGCGCCCCGTCCTCTGTTCCGTGCGTCAGGCGTGCCGCGCGTCGCGCTCCGCTCGCCGCTGCTGCCGCGCCTTTCCCGAAAATCGTTAATTCGTAAACTTTTTTCGCGGGGGATATTGAAATGGGGGTGCGGCGGTGGTATAATCTTGTCAATAAGGAGGAATTATGCAGAAAGACAAACTTCTCTTTTTGAAGGACAAAGCGCTTAAACTCCGCCACGACGCCATCGAGATTATCGGGCACTTCGGGGTGGGGCACATCGGCGGCACCATGTCCGTCATGGACGCGCTTACCGTCATCTATTACGACAAAGCAAACATCGACCCCAAAGACCCGAAGAAGCAGGACCGCGACCGCGTAATCATGTCCAAAGGACACGCGGGTCCCGCCATGTACGCCGTTCTCGGCGACCTCGGGTATTATCCCCCCGAATGGAAGACCACGCTCAACCGCAACGGGACCAATCTTCCCTCTCACTGCGACATGAACAAGACCCCCGGCATCGATATGACGGCGGGCTCGCTGGGGCAGGGACTTTCGGCGGCGGTAGGCATGGCGATTGCCGCCAAAATCGACAAGAATCCCGCGACGATTTACTGCTTCATCGGCGACGGCGAGGCGCAGGAAGGGCAGATCTGGGAGGCGAGTATGCTCGCGGGTTCCCGCAAGCTCGACAACCTCATCGTCTTCCTCGACAGCAACCGTATGCAGCTCGACGGACCCGTCGAGAGCATAAACGGGCTTGAGCCCATCGTCGACAAGTGGAAGGCGTTCAATTTCTTCGTGCAGGACATCGACGGACACGACCTCGAAGCCATTTCCGACGCAATCGACGCCGCCAAGGCTCAGAAGGGCAAACCCTCGATGATAGTGCTCCGCACCGTCAAGGGCAAGGGCGCTTCCTTCACCGAAGGCGTTGCCAACTGCCACAGCATGCCCATTCCCGAAGAGGTGTGGCGCAAAGAAACGGGGAGGTACGAATAATGACAGACGAAAAAGAAGTCAGGCAAGTAATGGCGGCAGGTCTTGTCGAAGCCGCCCGTAAGGACGACAGAATCGTGGTGCTCGACGCCGACCTCATGAGCTGCCACTCCACCAAGTGCTTCCTCGAAGCCTTCCCCGAAAGGTTCATCAATGTCGGTATCGCCGAGGCAAACCTCATCGGCGTTGCCGCGGGCATGGCCGCTTTCGGCAAGATACCGTTCGCGTTCTCTTTCGCGCCGTTTGCGACGAGGCGTTGCTACGACCAGATTTTCATCTCCGTCGCCTACAGCAAACTGCCCGTCAAGATAGTCGGCTCCGACCCCGGCGTCATGGCGGAAGCCAACGGCGGCACGCACATGCCCTTCGAGGACATGAGCATCATGCGCGCCATTCCCAAGATGGTGTGCTTTGAGCCCGCCGACGCGACGATGCTCGCAAAGGCGCTCCCGCAGATCATCGACTATCCCGGCGCGGTCTACATCCGTATGTTCAGAAAGAAAGCGGAGAAGATTTACGACGACGGTCTCGATTTCAAACTCGGCAAAGCCGTCACTCTCCGCGAGGGCAAGGATGTCACGCTGGTTGCTTCGGGCATAATGGTGGCACGCGCGCTCAAAGCGGCGGACGAACTTGCTGCCGAGGGCATTTCGGCCAGAGTGGTCAACATCCACACCTGGAAGCCAATCGACGAGGACGCCATAGTCGAATCCGTCAAGGCGACGGGCGCAATCGTCACCTGCGAGAACCACTCCACCTACGGCGGACTCGGCAGCGCCGTTGCCGAAGTGGTCGTCGAGAAGTGCCCCGCGCCCATGGAACTCATCGGCGTCAAGAACAGCTTCGGCGAAGTGGGCAAGGAAGCCTATCTGTCCGAAAAATTCGGCCTGACCGTCGCGGACATCGTGGCGGCGGCGAAGAAAGCGATCGCCAGAAAGTGACAATCGGGGCGGTCAGATAGCGGAAAACCGCAGAATAACGACGCAAAAGCGCGGCAGTTTGTCGCGCTTTTCATCACTCTTTTTCCGTCTTTATCGGCGGGAAGAGCAGTTGTCTTTCCGTCGTCGCCGCTCCGCGCGGATGCGCGCCGCGCGAGCGAGCGTGTGCGGATATTATGCTTGACTATCTCGGTGGTATAGTTTATATTATATGAAAAATAATAGCGTGGTGGCGGATGACCGTGGGGCAGCAATGCCCTAAATGTTTGCCCGTCGCCGTGCGGAAATCATCCGCGAAGGAGCCATTATGAAAAAGAACATCGAGAAGATTCTGGCATCCGCGAGTATCGTCATCGCGTTCGTGCTCACCATCATCCTCTTGGTGACCGTGTTCGGCGGCATCGAACAGCAGGACTTCGACAACAACCTCGTCAAGGGTCTGTTCATCACGCTCGCCGTGCTTTATTTCGTGACCGCGGGCGGACTGCTGGTCATGCTTTTCGTCGCAAGCGACGCAGTCAAGGAAATCACTCTCCGCAGCGAGCAGGGCGGCAGCTGCAAGGCCACTCTCGGCGTCATCCGCAAGCTCGTCAAGGAGTCCTTCCGCGATGTGCAGGGCGTCAAGACCGGCAAGGTCGCCCTCGTTGTCAACGAGAACGGGGTCAAACTCCGCGTCACCGTCAAGATTACCGATCGCGATGTGTTCGAGACCGAGACCTATCTGCGCACTCTGCTTGAGGAAGTGTTCAAGGGCGCGCTCGGATTCCGCTTCCACACCATAGAGTTCAAGGTGGTGGAATTCCAGGCCAAGTTCAAGCCCGACAAGTCCAAAATCGACGCGGAAGTGGCGGAGAAAGTCGCCGCGCACACTCCCAATTACGCTTCCGTGCCCGGCGCCGTCGAGCAGCAGGTGACCGAGACCGCGGCGGAGAGCGAAGAAGTCGCCGAAGCCGCCGAGAGCGCGGCTGAAGCCGACGCCGACGAAATCGCCGCCGAAAGCGCGGCGGAAGAGGTCGAAGCCGAGGAAATCCCCGCCGTCGACGAAACCGAAGATAACGACGCCGAAGCCGTTGCAGACGACGCTGCCGACGAAGACGCCGCGGATGTTACCTATAACGATACGGAGGAAGCGGGCGCGGACAGCGCAAGCGAGGAAGAGGAATGAAAGAAGTTTATCTCACTCAGGACGGGTTGCAGGAACTGAAAGAAAAACTCGACTATCTTCTCACCGTGAAGAGAAGAGAAGTCGCCGAGAAAATCAAAATCGCCCGTGAATTCGGCGACCTCAGCGAAAACGCCGAGTACGACGCCGCCAAAGAAGAGCAGAGTTTCGTCGAGTCCGAAATCAAGGAACTCGAGGATAAGATTATGCACGCCGTCATCATCGACAGCAGCGAACTCGGCTCGCACGAGGTTTTTCTCGGCAGCACCGTGGGTCTTCTCGACGAGAAATATAACGAGGAACTTTGCTATCGCATCGTCGGCACCACCGAAGCCAACGCCGCCGAAAACCGCATCAGCAACGAGTCTCCTCTCGGCGCCGCGCTCATCGGCAGAAAGAAGGGCGAGAGAGTGGAAGTTCCCACGCCGAGCGGCGGAGTAATCGTCTACAAAATCATCGACATCAAGTAACGCTCAGGAGTTTTATGGAGCAGGACAACAGAAACGACATCCGCGAACAGGATGTCAACGAGGTGAGGAAAGGACGCATAGAGAAACTTTCCGAACTCGTCGCCGCGGGCAGAAATCCTTTTGAAATCGTGCGCTTCGACCGCACGGCGACTTCTGCCGCAATCAAAGGCAATTACGCCGATTACGAAGGCAAAAGCGTGTCCGTCGCGGGCAGAATGATGTCCAAGCGCATTATGGGCAAGGCGGCTTTCGGTCACATCAACGACGCCGACGGCGACATACAGGTTTATTTCAACCGCGACGACCTCGGTCAGGAGGAGTACGCCGCGTTCAAGAAACTGGATGTCGGCGACATCATCGGCGTGACGGGCACCGTGTTCACCACAAAGACGGGCGAAATCACCGTGCACGCCAAGGAAGTCACCCTTCTCACCAAATCGCTGTTGCCCCTGCCCGAGAAATTCCACGGGCTAAAGGACCCCGAACTGCGTTACCGTCAGCGTTATGTCGACCTCATCGCCAACCCCGAGGTCAAGGAACTGTTCGTCAAGCGCAGCAAAATCGTTTCCGCTCTCCGCGAATTCCTCGAGGGAGAGGGCTTCTACGAGGTGGAAACCCCCGTCCTCAATATGCTCGCGGGCGGCGCAAACGCCCGTCCTTTCATCACGCACCACAACACTCTCGATGTGGATATGTATCTCCGCATTGCTCTCGAGCTTTATCTCAAGCGCTGCATAGTCGGCGGCTTCGACAAAGTGTTCGAGATAGGCAGGGTGTTCCGCAACGAGGGTATGGATCCCCGCCACAATCCCGAGTTCACGCTCATCGAATTGTATCAGGCTTATGCCGATTACGCCGACATGATGGACATCGCCGAGCGTATGGTCAAGCATTGCGCAATGAAAGTGTGCGGCACGCTCGAGGTGGAATATCAGGGCGAAAAGATAAATTTCGGCGGCACATGGCAGCGGCTGAGCATGGTTGACGCCGTCAGAAAATACACGGGTATGGACTTCGACGCGCAGCCCCTCGACGAACTCATCGCCGAGGCAAACAAACGCGGCGCCGACCGCGGGCTAAAACTTGCAGGGAACGCGTCGTGGGGTACGGCTCTTGCCGAGGTGTTCGACAAATTCGTCGAGGAAAACCTCGCTGGTCCCGTGTTCATCGTCGATTATCCCGTCGAAATCAGTCCTCTTGCCAAAAAGAAGAAGAGCGACCCCCGCCTCACCGAACGCTTCGAACTCTTCGTCACGGGCAAGGAACTTGCCAACGCGTTCAGCGAACTCAACGACCCGATTGACCAGCGCGAACGCTTCGCCGCGCAAATGCTCGCCCGCCAGAACGGCGACGAGGAAGCCCAGCCCTACGACGAGGATTTCGTCACCGCGCTCGAATACGGCATGCCCCCCACCGGCGGTCTCGGCATGGGCGTCGACCGTCTCGTGATGTTCCTCACCGACAGCTATTCCATAAGGGAAGTGTTGTTGTTCCCGACCATGAAACCCAGATAAAACCGCGCTATTCGGCGTGATACTGCGTCAACACAAACGCCCGCGGACAGGAGCATACTATGTCGTATGTGACTGCTCGCGAGCGTTTTGCTTCCTTGTCTGTCGCCCGAATATCGCGGTTTTATCGTGTAATAACTATGAGACGGGTTTCTTCGGGGTCCCCGCAAACATCACGCAAGTGATTTTGTGGGGCAAATCTCGGGGTCCCCGCAAACATCACGCAAGTGATTTTGTGGGGCAAAGTACGCGGGCGTTTTGCTTCCTTGTCTGCCGCCCGAACATCGCGGTTTTATGCGTTACATTCGTTTTTCCCGCCGTAAACAGTCATGTACGCCATAGTACACTCCCGTCTGCGGGAGGCTATTCCTCGTTCTTCACCGAAATAACGCGGTATGGTGTAACAGTAGCAGGTTGTGTGATATAATTCCCGTATGTGGAATGTTGTGGCGATTGAGAACATGTTGCGCGAGCGCGCGGACGAGAAGTACAGGGAATTTCACGGCGGGCTGACAAAAACCGCCTACGAAAGGGTGGGAGTGCGCGTGCCCGTTCTGCGCTCGATGGCGAAGGACATAATAAAGTCTGGAGAGTGGAGAGAGTTCCTTGCCGCCCGTCCCGTGCGCCTTTACGAACACGCAATGCTTCTGGGCGTGGTGTCGGCAAGCGTCAAAGAACCCTACGCGGACAAGATAGAAAGGCTGGAGAGGTTTTCCCGCTTTGTGGACGATTGGGCGGTGTGCGACATAACCTGCTCGTCGCTGAAATGCAAGGACGAAAGGCTGTTCGGGGATATGACCCGTTTTGCGGCGAGCGATGACGCGTGGCTGGCGCGTATGGGGCTTGTCGTGCTGCTCGGCAACTACGCCGACGGCGAGCACATAGACGGTTTGCGCGCGGCAATAAACGGCGTGCGCGCGCGGGGATATTATGTCGATATGGCGGTGGGGTGGCTGATTGCGACCGTGGAAAGTCACACCGCGGGCGCGGGGCTGGCGCTTATGGCAACCGCCCGCATATCCCCCGAAGTCAAGAGGATTGCCGCGGCGAAAATGCGGGACAGCTTCCGCGTGTCGGCGGAGAGCAAGCGCGAAGCGGCGCGGATTGCAAAGGAATGACTGCGCCGACGGCACGCCGCGCCCGTGCGGAGTCCTGCGGAAAGGCAAACAAAAATCCCTGCCGCGAAGGCAGGGATTTTTTCGGGTTTGTTGCCGTCAGTCGGCTTTGTAGGGCAGGAGAGCCATGACTCTCGCGCGCTTGATTGCGGTGGCGAGAGGACGCTGGTGCTTGGCGCACACGCCGCTCATTCTGCGGGGCAGGATTTTGCCTTTCTCGGTGATGAAACGACGGAGTTTGGCAACATCCTTGTAGTCGATATAGTCGGTGTGTTCAACGCAGAACACGCACACTTTTTTCTTGGGCGCTCTCTTGGGAGGGCGGGGGGCTTTTACTTCTTCACTCATATTCTTAAACTCCTGATATTAGAAGGGGAGGTCCTCGTCGATGGTGGTGAGACCGTCGAAGTCGGAGCCGTCATCCCTGCCGTCTTCGCTCTTGGTGGAGAGGAACTGAACCTCGTCCGCGGCGATTTCGGTCACATAACGGCGGGAGCCGTCGGGGGCTTCGTAATTTCTGGTTTGCACGGAACCGCTGACTGCCGCCTTGCTGCCTTTCTTGAGATAGCGGGCGCAATTTTCCGCCTGTGCTCTCCAAACGACCACGGGGAGGAAGTCGGTCTCGCGTTTGCCGTCCTTGGCGTAGGAGCGGGAGATGGCGAGAGTGAACTTGCAGAAGCTGACGCCGCTGCCGGTGGTGGAAAGTTCGGGGTCACGGGTGAGATTGCCGATAAGGAAAACTTTGTTCATAACATCCTCCTGCTCACTTCTTGATAATCATCTTGCGCACGACATTGTCGTCGATGCCCATCTGTCTGTCGATTTCGGCTTGTGCGGCGGAGTCGCATTCCACATTCATGAGAACATAGACGCCTTCCGTCTGCTTGTTGATCTCGTAAGCGAACTTCTTGACGCCCCAGTTTTCCATGGAAACGAGGGTGCCGAGCTCACGAGCCAAAGCTTCGTACTTGCCGACGACCTGACTTTTCAGTTCATCGTCGATGTCGCAGCGAATAATGTACAGAATTTCGTAATTATTCATTTTGACCTCCTTTTGGACTTGATGCCCCTTGCGGGGAAGGATACGCGCCGCCTTTGGCGCTCGATTATAATATAATAATAAAGATTAAATGTAAAGCGTTTTCGCCGATTTTCCGCAGCGGGGGGCGGCGCGGGCGTTCAGTCCGTCCGTTTGAGCGCGCCGATTATGCGGGCGAGTTTTTTCTTGGCGTTGTAAAGGGTGTTGTCCACCTGCTTTGCGGAAATGCCCAGTTTTTCGGAGATTTCCTTGTAGGGCACGCTGGCGAGATACAGCCTGAGCACTTCGCGGTCGCGCTCTCCGAGGGCTTCGCCCAACGCGTCGAAGAACGCCTGTTCGGCTTCTTTCTGTATGTACTGCTGTTCGGGAGACAGTTCGTCGGACGCCACATCGAAAAGGGCGTCGCCGTCCTCGGACTCCAGCCGTATGCTGTCGTTGAGCACGGCGTTCTTGAGCGCGCCCGCCGCGCGCACGGCGTCGAGCAATCTGTTGCGCACGCACACCGAAGCGTAGGTGGAGAACTCCGCGCCCCGTCCCGCGTCGTAGGAACGCACGGCTTCGAGCAGGGCGATCATGGCAATCTGTTTGAGGTCGTCGGCGTCTCCGCCCGCGAGAAAATATCCGCGGGACAACCCCTCGGCGAGGGGAGCGTATCTCTTGACGAGCGCGCTCTCCGCAAGCCTGTCGCCCGCCTGCGCCATTGCCGCGAGCGTCCTGTCGTCGACACCGTTACCGTAAATCATAACCTTTGTTTCGCCGCCTCGTACAGCATTATTCCCGCGGCGACGGAAGCGTTGAGGCTGTTGATTTTGCCGCACTCGGGTATGGTCACGACCGCGTCGCAAAGTTCCCTCGTCAGTCGCTTGACGCCCGAGCCTTCGCTGCCGACGACGAGCGCGGTGTTGTCCTTGAAATCCGCATTAAACGGGGCTTCACCGCCGAAATCGCACGCATAAACCCACACATTGCGCTCTTTCAGCTCGCGTATGGCGTCGTTGATGTTGGTGACTTTGGCGACTTTGAGATAGGCTGTCGCGCCGCTTGCCGCCTTGACTGCGGTGTCGTTGACGGACACGCTTCTGTGTCTGGGAATGACCACTCCGTGCGCACCGAGACACTCCGCGCTCCTGATTATAGCGCCGAGGTTGTGCGGGTCGGTTATGCCGTCGAGAAGCACGACGAGCAGTTTCTCGCCGCGCGCCGCCGCTTCGTCGAAGATGTCGTCGAGGGAGGAGTAGACAAAGTCCGTCACCTGCGCGGCGATTCCCTGATGATTGCCGCCCTCGGCAAGTTTGTCGAGCGCTCTCCTGTCGGAAGAAACTACGGTTGCCCCCGCCTCTTTTGCGGCGGAGATAATCTGCGAAAGAGAGGGGTCGCGCTCTTCTTTCGCCACAAAAAGTTTGTCGATCGTCTTGCCCGCGCGCACGGCTTCGCGCACGGGGTTTTTGCCGTAGATTATCATTTGTCCTCCTCGGCGGTCATCGCAAGGAAATTGTTGAGCCTTTCCGTCTGTCCCGTGAGATAAAGAAAGCCGAACACCGCTTCCAGCCCGCTCGCCCTGCGGTACTCGGCGGGTTCGGCGTGTTTCGCCGATGTCTGTATGCGGCAGTTGCGCGCGCGCCTGAAAATGTCGGCTTCCGTCTCGTCGAACAGGGGCGCGATTCTGTCGCTCGCCGCCGCCTGCGCCACGGCCGCCACCGCGCCCGTCGTCATACGGTGCAGTTCGCCCGTGTGTGCCGCTCCGTGTTCTTCGGTGACGAGGGTGCGCACGAAAAGGGTGTGGACGGCGTCGCCCACGAAGGCGAGCGCCATGGGGTGCATCGATGCGGCTTCCGCCACGGTTATCGGGGAACGGAGAGAGAACTCCGCGAGCGGCTTTTTCATAGCCCGAATATATCACAACCCGCCGAAAATGACAACAGCCGCGGGCAAAATGCTGCGCCGCGGCCGTCGATAGCCGGCATACCGTCACAGATATGCGCGGAGTGCCTTTATGCTCTTGTCGTAGAACTTGATGAGTTCCTTTGCGGCGGCGGGGACTTCCTTTTCCTTGTTCTGCATTTCGTTTATGCACTTCTGCAGGCTGACGATCCCCATTTCGTATCCCTCGATGAGCATACGCGACAGGTGCGATTTGTCGCTGTTGACCATAGCCGATATGGACGAGCTCGCCTTGATCATGGTCTGCGCGAACTTGCTGCCTTCGGCTTCGTCGGCTTCCTTTTCGGAAAGGCGGGACCTGGCGTCCTCGCAATACTTTTCGAGAGCCGTTTTCTGTTCCTGCATGGTGCCCACGAGGGCGTCGTCCTCCGCATAGGGCATGACATTGTCGATTGCGCGGATACCCATGGATGTGCCGCGCACCATTTCTCTGTAGATTTTCATAACGCCTCCTTGTCGCGTTTTATGTAGTATGCGCAGGTGCGCGCGGCTTATACGGTGGGGAAAGACGGCGGCGGGGAAGCGACGCTTTTCCCGCGCTTTTCGCGTCGGCGTCAGCCGAAAATCTCTTCCAGTTTCTCTTTCACCCACGATTTGTACAAGACATTCTCGCCGTCGCCGGGCACGAAGCACAGCGGCGGGAACGCCACGCACCACCAGTTGTCGCCCGTGCCTTCGCCGAGCAACACCAGCATTGCGTCGTAGTCGCCCTCGGGAAAGGTGTATTCGCCGTAGGTCTTTTCGGGGAAGTGTTCGTGCGAGAGCACCACCCGCGCGCCGTAGGCAAAGCCGTTTTCGGCGAGCACGGCTTCGGCAATGCCGTCTATTTCGTCGCGGGAAGCCTGCAACACGCTCTGCGCTTCGGACTTGTCGCGGCAGGACGACAGCAGGTTGGAAAGATAGTCGGTGAGCGCGTCGCGCACGGCGAGTTTGACGGTCTGGTCGTTGTCGTCGTTGCTGTTGGCGCGGATATGTATGCGCAGCACTTCGTCCGAGATGTCGGAGCGGGGAACAATCCCGTCGGAGAGGAAATCGCAGGCGACGAGGGTGGTCGCCGCGGCGAGCAGGAGAAACACAAAGACTATGACGGCGTACTTTTTCACACGCCGATTGTTGCCCGAAAGGGCGCGCGTTATACCCCTGCGACATTCCCGAATAAAAACGCGGCGGATAAACACACTATGCCCGTGAGGTGAATATGCAAGGCAATTCCATACGCAGAATTCTGGCGGTTTCGTTGCTTGCCGTGCTGATGCTCACCGCGGTCGCGGCGGCGTTTTCGGCGTCGCCGACAACGGCGGGAGTCGCCGAAGCCGCGACCCTGCAACAGGGGTCCAGCGGAAGCAAGGTCAGCGAAATCCAACAGCGACTCAAGAACTGGGGATATTACAGCGGCTCGGTGGACGGCATTTTCGGGTCGGGCACAAAGAGCGCGGTGGTGTCCTTTCAACGCAGGAACGGACTTACCGCGGACGGCATAGTCGGCCCCGCCACGGCGGCGGCGATAGGCGTCACGCTGTCCTCGTCGTCCTCGACGACGACATCCTCGTCCTCGTCGGTGCTGAAGCGCGGATCCAGCGGAAGCAAGGTCAGCGAAATGCAGCAGAAACTCAAGAACTGGGGATATTACGGCGGCTCGGTGGACGGCGTTTTCGGGTCGGGCACGGAGAGCGCGGTCACTCTGTTCCAGCGCAACAACGGGCTGACGGCGGACGGCATCGTGGGCAGTCGCACGGCGGCGGCTCTCGGAATGACGCTGTCTTCGGCTTCGTCGGGCGGCAATTCCACATCGTCCGACCTCGCGTTGCTCGCCCGCGTGGTGTACGGCGAGGCGAGGGGAGAGCCTTATACGGGGCAGGTTGCCGTTGCGGCGGTGGTGCTCAACCGCGTGGAGAGTTCTTCTTTCCCCAACACCATAGCCGGAGTGGTGTATCAGTCGGGCGCGTTCGACTGCGTGTCCGACGGTCAGATAAACCTAACTCCCAACGATACGGCATATCAGGCGGCGCAGGACGCGATGAACGGCTGGGATCCCACATGCGGATGTCTGTTCTACTACAATCCCGCCACCGCGACCTCGGCGTGGATGTTGTCCCGCCCCGTCAAACTCAGGATAGGCGACCATAATTTCTGCTGAACAGGAGGAAGAATATGAACGGCAAAAAAGACACCAGAGCGGCAGTCAATTCGCCCGAGTGCGAGCCCGCCGAAAACGGCAGGAGCGCGCAGGCGAAGGCAAAGACCAAGCGCCGCGTGCGCACGGCGCTGATGAGCGCGGTGATAGCGCTGTCGGCTTCGGCGATAGCGGCGCTGTCCGTCGCGCTGTACTACAGCGAGACCAGAAACGCCACGCAGGAGAGTTATATCAGAAGTATGGAGGCGGTGTATTCGAGGAGTTATTACGACCTTCTCGACAGCGCCAACGATCTCGACCTGCGCCTTGCCAAACTGCGCGCGGCTTCGACGGCGGAAGCCCAGCGCGATTTGTTGTACGGCGTGTGGCAGACGGCGACCTCGGCTTCCGCCAGTCTCGCGGCGTTCGAAGGCGGCACGGAAGGCATTATGAAAGCCAACAAATTTCTGGGGCAGGTGGGCGATTACGCCCGCTGCCTTGCCGAGGAAATGGGCGACGGCGAGCCTTTGACGGCGGAAGAAGCCGAAACCCTCGGCAAAATGCGCGATGTCGCCGCCGCGTTCAAGAAAGCCCTCTCCGACACCCGCGACGCTATGATGAGCGGGAAGGTGTTCACGGGCGAAAACGGGCTTATCGACGGCTTTGCGTCCTCTTTCGACGAGTTCGCCGAGCCCAGCTTCGAATATCCTCAGATGATATACGACGGACCCTTTTCGGACGCTCTCGAAGACAGGGACTGCAAGGCGCTGGACGGACTGGACGACATAGATAAAGCCCTCGGGGCGGAACTGCTCGCCGACTATATCCCCGAAGCGCGCGACATAGCCTTTTACGACCGCACGGAAGGGGACATAGTCACCCTCAACTACACATTCGCGGTTGACGGCGGCAGCGGCTTCGCGCAACTCTCCGAAAGAGGCGGGTTGCTCGTCGCGTGCAATGTCGATTACGCCGTCGCGGCGACGGAGGTCGGCTATCCTCAGCATTGCGCCGCCGCGCTCCGTTTCGCCGCCAACGCGGGCTACGACGATATGCGCGTGGTGTGGTGCTCGCTCTCGCAGGGCACGGTGTATGTCAACCTCGCCCCCGTCGAGGACGGCGTGGTGCTTTACCCCGACCTCGTCAAGGTCAAGGTGGACGAAAAGCGCGGTGCGGTGACGGGACTGGACGCGGCGCATTATGTGTTCAATCACACCGAGCGCGCGCTTCCCGCGCCGACGCTTACGGCGGGCGAAGCGGCGGCGAAGGTGGTGTTGCCGACGGTGTCGGGTGCCGAGCTGTGTCTCATTCCTCTCGAAGAAACCAGGGAAGTGCTCGCCTACGAATTCGAGTGCGAAAGCGGCGGCACCTACTATGTCTACATCGACGCGATGACGGGCGAGGAAGCCGACATCCTCTATGTCATAGACAGCGAACAGGGCAGGGTGACCGCGTGAAAAACGCCGCCCGTCGGAGCGGCGCAAAGTACGGTATGACGGCTTGAATAAGTCTTTCGCGGGCGTCTCGGACGCCCGCTTCCGCGTCCCTGTTTCACGCTTTTTTTCGCCCGACGGATTGCCCGTTTTCGGTCGCTTCCGCGTTCGGTTTCCGCCGTTTCTTCGGGCAGAAGACTGTGTGGCGACGACAGGGATCAATGTGCAAAAACGGGAGATAAAACATTGAAAACCGCGGTTAAAGCGCGGTTTTCGTTATTTTGTCGCAACTGTTCCGAGCCGCGTCAGCGCTCGGTGACGAGGGCGTGATACTGTTTCGGAGTTATGCCGTATTCGTTCTTGAAAGCGCGGAAAAAGTGGGAGTAGTCGTTGAAGCCGCTGCGCCTGCACACCTCGACTATGGGCAGTTCGTTTTCTATGAATTTTTTGGAGAGCAGCAACCGTTTCTTGAGGATGAAACGGTGCAGGGTGGTGTTGGTCTCTTTCTTGAAAAGTCGGGCAAGATAAAATTTGTTGAGGAACACCCTTTCCGCCACGCTGTCCAGGGACAGGTCCTCGGTGATGTGCGCTTCGATGTAGTCTATGACCTCTGACACCGTGCGGTCGGCGCCCACGCGTCCGCGGTCGTCGTTCTCCCTCGGGGAGTCGCCGCGCAACCGGCGGGCAAGCGTGAGCAACACCTCGCGGATGATGATTTCGCATTCAACATCGTCGCCGTATTCCACACGCGACTGCCTGTCGTACAGGTCGAAGAGCAGGGCTTCCACCCGCGCCGACACCTCTTTGTCGCGCAGTAGAAAATCCTTGCGGCGAGCACAGGCGGCGAAACATTCCGCAAGGTCGGTCGCCGCCGTGGACAGGCGTTTGACATAACGGGGATTGAGCCACAGCACTATGCGCTCGTAGGTCGCGCGGCTGTCGTCGATGTCGAGCTGGTGCAGATTGTCGGGGGAGATGAGCAGAATGTCGCCCGTGCTCAGGCGGTAATGTCCGTTCTCGATGATGTAACTGGCGTCGCCCGCGATGAAAAAATACAGCTCGAAGAAGTCGTGGCTGTGCAGGCTCACCGACGAGAAATCCTTGTCGCTGTAGTAGTTTATCTCGTAATTGCGGTTCGTCATCAACTGCGACGAACTCCATTTCGAGACGGCACCCGTCTCGCGCATATACGCACTCCTCCGCCTTCGCGCCCGTTTTATTACATCTCTTATGTTAGAATAATAAGTCAATTTTTGCAAGTATTTTGTCAAAAACGACAATTTACTTGCAAAAAACTGAGGTGTACAATAGTCGTCAAGAGGGGAATTTATGAAAGCTTTTATGTCTGACGGTTATCTGTTGACCAACCCCGCGGCGGAGCGGCTTTATTCCGCAGTCAAAGACCTTCCGATTTTCGACTATCATTGTCATCTCGTGCCCGAAGAAATCCACTCCGACCGCAGGTTTTTCAACCTGACGGAGCTGTGGCTTGCCGCCGACCATTACAAGTGGCGCGTAATGCGGCAGGCGGGCGTGCCCGAAAGACTGGTGACGGGAGACGCTCCCGCCCGCGAGAAGTTCGACGCTTTCGCCGCCGCGCTGCCCGAGTTCGTGGGCAATCCCGTCTATCACTGGGCGCACCTCGAACTCAAGAAATATTTCGGCATAACCCTTCCGCTGTCTCCCGCGACGGCGGACGAAATCTGGAACGCGACGGAGCGCGCAATGGCGGACGGCTCTTTTTCGGCGCGCAGGCTCATCGAATGTTCGGGCGTCAGAGCCGTGGTCACCACCGACGACCCCGTCGACGACCTCGCTTTCCACGAGAAGCTGGCCGCTGAAAATCTGTCTTTCTCCGTGCTTCCCTGTTTCCGTCCCGACAAGGCGATAAACATCGAGAAGGACGGCTTCGCCGAATACATCGCCGCGCTCGGCAAGGCGGTCGGCAGAAAGATAAATTGCGTCGACGATGTCGTTGCGGCGCTCGCCGACAGGCTGGACTTTTTCGTGGCGCACGGCGCGCCCGCCGCCGATTTGTCGTTCAAGAATTTCGCGGGCAGGGGAGACCGCGCCGCCGCCGAAACGGCGTTTGCCAAACGGCTCGCGGGGCAGACTCCCGACGGGCGCGAGTGCGGCGAATACGCCTTTGCGGTCACCGAGGCGCTGGCGCGTCTTTTCCGCGAGCGCGGTATAGTTATGCAGATTCATACGGGCGTGCTCCGCAATCAGAACGGCAAACGCTTCGAGACAATCGGTGCCGATTGCGGCATAGACAGCGTGGGCGACGCTCTCGACATCGAGGCGGCGGGCAGGCTGTTCGACGCGATTGAGAGAGACGGCGGCATGCCCAAGACAATCGTCTACACCCTGAACGCCCCGTCCTATTATCCGCTTGCGACGATGCTGGGCAACTTCGCGGGAGACACCCGCGGCAAACTGCAACTGGGCGCGGCGTGGTGGTTCATGGACCATCGCGACGGCATACGCGAGCAACTGAAGATATTCGCTTCCACGGGCGGGCTGGGATATTTCAACGGTATGCTGACCGATTCCCGCAGTTTCGTGTCCTATGCCCGCCACGACTATTTCCGTCGCATACTCTGTTCCGTGCTGGGCGAGTGGGCGGAAGCGGGCGAGTGCCCCGACGACGGGTCGCTCGTCGAAACTGCGCGCAATATATGCTATTTCAACGCCGAAAAATTCTTTGCGGCAGGAGGTAATGTCAAATGAAAATGACCTTCCGTTGGTACGGCGAGGGCGACAGAATTCCCCTCGACTACATCAGGCAGATTCCCAATATGTACAGCGTCGTGACAGCGGTGTACGATGTGCCCGTCGGCGAGGTGTGGAGCAACGAGAGCATACTCGCGCTCAAACACGCCGCGGAGTCTCACGGGCTGAAAATGGAAGTCATCGAAAGCGTGCCCGTGCACGAGGACATCAAACTGGGGTTGCCCACCCGCGACAAGTACATCGACGCCTACATCGAGAACATAAGGCGACTGGGCAGGGCGGGCGTGAAATGTATCTGCTACAACTTCATGCCCGTGTTCGACTGGACGCGCACCCAGCTGGACAAGGTGGCGGCGGACGGCAGCAACAGTCTGGTGTACTATGCCGATCAGCTGGCGAAAATGGACCCGCTCAACGGCGAACTGTCGCTCCCCGGCTGGGACAGCAGTTATCGCAAAGAGGACTTGAAGCATCTGTTTGAGCAGTATAAAGCCGTGGATGACGAGAAATTGTTCGAAAATCTCGGCTATTTCCTCTCTCGCATAATCCCCGTCGCCGAGGAGTGCGATGTCAGAATGGCGATACATCCCGACGACCCGCCGTGGGGCATTTTCGGGTTGCCGCGTATCATCACCTCGGAGAAAAACATCGACCGCTTCCTCAAACTCGTCGACAGCCCCTACAACGGACTCACCCTCTGCACGGGCTCGCTCGGCGCGGACAGGAATACCGATGTCGCCGCGCTCGTGCGGAAATACGCCGCCATGGGCAGGATACATTTCATGCACATCCGCAACATCAGGCTCGTCGAGGGCGGTTTCGAGGAGACGGCGCACGACCAGAATTGCGGCTCGCTCGACATAATCGGCATAATCGAAGCCCTCAGCGACTGCGACTACGACGGATATGTCCGTCCCGACCACGGCAGAATGATATGGGGCGAGACGGGCAAGCCCGGGTACGGACTTTTCGACCGCGCGCTGGGCGCCAGTTACATCAACGGCGTTTGGGAGACCTTCCGCCGCATGAAAGAAAAAAAGTAAAACAGGCTTGACGGACGGGACGGCGCGACGCGCGGAAGCGGGTTTGCGCCGCGGTTCGGAAGGAGACGGTATATGGGCAAAAAATTCGACATCGATCTCAGCGGCAAGACGGTCGTCATAACGGGCGCGGGCGGCGTTATATGCGGCGCCATTGCGCGCGCGCTGGCTCCGTCGGGCGCGAATCTGGCTCTTCTCGACCTCAACGAAGAAGCGGCGGCGGCTGTCGCGGCTGACATCGACGCCGCGGGCGGCAAGGCGCGCGCCTACAAGTGCAATGTGCTGGACAAAGCCAGCCTTCTCGCCGTGCGCGACGCCGTGGAAAAGGATTTCGGGCTGTGCGACATCCTCATCAACGGGGCGGGCGGCAACAACCCCCGCGCCACCACGGACAACGAATTCTGTCTGCCCGATGTCAAGGTGGGCAAGGATTTCTTCGCTCTCGAGGACGGCGGCGTGCGTTTTGTGTTCGAGCTCAATTTCATCGGCACTTTCCTGCCCACGCAGGTGTTCGTGGAAAAAATGGTGGGGAGACAGGGTTGCTCGGTGCTCAACATCTCTTCGATGAACGCCTACACCCCGCTCACCAAAATTCCCGCGTACAGCGCGGCGAAGGCGGGAATCAGCAATTTCACGGAATGGCTTGCCGTGCACTTCGCGCCCGCGGGCATACGCGTCAACGCAATCGCCCCCGGGTTTTTCGTCACCAACCAGAACCGCGCGCTTCTCTTCGACAAGGACGGCTCGCCGACCGCGCGCACGGACAAGATTCTCCGCGCCACGCCCATGGGGCGTTTCGGCGAAGTGGAGGAGATTATGGGCGCGGTCAAACTGCTGCTCAACGACGAGGAAGCCTCTTTCATCACGGGTGTCGTCATCCCCATCGACGGCGGCTTCAACGCGTACAGCGGAGTGTGACGCATTAAGGAGGAAGATATGGACTATTCCTTTCTCGAAAGCAACAGAGTGGTGCCCGTGGTGGTGCTGAAAAAAACCGAGGACACCGTCCCCACATTGTCCGCGCTGAAGCGCGGCGGCATTTTCGCCGCGGAGATAACCTTCCGCACGGCGTGCGCCGCCGAAGCAATCGCGCTCGCCGTCGAGGAGTTTCCCGATATGCTGATAGGGGCGGGCACCGTCACCGACGCCGACCAGTGCGAGAGGGCGTATGCGGCGGGAGCGAAGTTCATCGTTTCGCCCGGCTTTTCTCCCGCGGTCGCCGAGGTGTGCGGGAAATACGGTCTGCCGTATCTCGCGGGCGTCGTCACCCCCACCGAGATTATGGCGGCGAAGGCGTGCGGACTCACCGTGCTCAAATTCTTTCCCGCGGGAGTGTACGGCGGCGTAAAGGCGTTGAAAGCGTTGTCGGCGGCGTTCCCCGACCTCAAATTCGTGCCGACGGGCGGAGTGGACGAGAAAAACCTCGCGGAATTTCTCGCCCTGCCGTGCGTTGCGGCGGTGGGCGGCAGCTTTATGTTCAAGGAGGGCGTCGACGGCATAGAAAGGCTGTCGAGGCTGGCGGTGGAAATTGCGGAGGCAGCAAAATGAGAGTCGTTTCGTTCGGTGAAATAATGTTGAGACTTGCGCCCGAGGGATACCTCAGGTTTATGCAGGAGCCGCGTTTTCAGGCGACCTTCGGCGGCGGCGAAGCCAATGTCGCGGTGTCGCTTGCGGCATTCGGCGCGGACGCGGCGTTCGTCACCAGACTGCCCGCCAACGACATAGCCGAGGCCTGCGTGCGCGAACTTCGCGGGCTGGGCGTCGATACCGCGGGCATCGTCCGCGGCGGCGGCAGAATGGGGATATATTACCTCGAGAAAGGCGCGTCCGTGCGCCCGTCCAAAGTCATCTACGACAGAGCACATTCCGCGATAGCCGAGGCTTCCCGCGAGGATTTCGACTGGGACGCCGTGTTCGACGGCGCGGACTGGTTCCATTTCTCGGGCATAACTCCCGCGCTGTCCGAAAGCGCGGCGGAGATAACCCTCGACGCGGTGCGGGCGGCAAAGCGCGCGCGCGTCACCGTGTCCTGCGACCTCAATTATCGCAAAAACCTCTGGAGCCCCGCTCGCGCCTGCGAGGTCATGACCTCGCTCATGCCCTATGTCGATGTGTGCATAGGCAACGAAGAGGACGCCGAAAAGGTGTTCGGCATCAAACCCGACGGCAACAATGTCACGGGCGGCAAACTCAATAAGGCGGGCTACGAGCAGGTTGCGGCGCGTCTCACCGATAAATTCGGTTTCGAGAAAGTCGCCTGCACGCTCCGTGAGAGCATATCCGCCTCTGACAACATCTGGGGCGCGATGATATACTCGGACGGTGCGGCGTACTATTCCCGCAGTTATCCCGTCCACATCGTGGACAGAGTGGGCGGCGGCGACAGTTTCTCGGCGGGGCTGATATACGCTCTCGGCGAGGGAATGGAGGACAAAGCCGCGCTCGAATTCGCCGTGGCGGCAAGCGCGCTCAAACACACCGTTGAGGGCGATTTCAACAGAGTGACGCTCGATGAGGTCAAGCGGCTCGCGGGCGGCGACGCCAGCGGCAGAGTGCAGAGATAACGCAATCCGCGTCGTGCGCGACGCGGAAACGGTTTGTCGTCGCGGGCGGCACCAGGCGCCGCCGCGCGACATGGAGGACGCAGTGAAAAGGACTCTTATCAACGACGGTTGGACATTTTACAAAGGCGTCGGCACGCCCGACGGGGTCAAAGGCGCCGTCGGTGAAAAGAGAAATTTGCCGCACACCTGGAACAATCTCGACGGACAGGACGGCGGTGGAGATTATCTCCGCTGCGCCTGCCTTTACACCCGTCCGCTCACCGTCCGCAAAACGGCGGGCAGGGCGTATTATCTGGAATTCAAGGGCGTAAGCAGCATTGCCGAGGCGTATGTCAACGGCGTCAGGGTCGTCCGTCACGAGGGCGGCTTCGGCGCATTCCGTGCCGATGTCACCGCCGCGCTCGCCGACGGCGAGAATACGATTGCCGTCGTCGCCGACAATTCGCCCAACGATTATGTGTATCCGCAGAGCGCGGACTTCACTTTCTTCGGCGGCATATACCGCGATGTTTATCTCCTGGAAGCGGGAGAGAGCAGATTGGACCTCGACTATTACGGTGGCAGCGGCGTTACGGTGACTTCCGTGCCGCAAGCGGACGGCTCGGCGGAGGTTGCCGTGCGCGCTTTTGTCACCTCGCCCCGCGCGGGACAGAAAGTGCGCGTCAGGCTTGTTTTCGCGGGCGAAGAGGTGGCGGCGGGAGAAGTCGCCGCGGCCGAGAAGTGCGGGATTACATTCACCGTCAGGGACGCGCACCTCTGGGAGGGCAGGAAGAATCCCGCCCTCTACACCGCGGAGGTGAGTCTCGTCGCCGACGGGGAAACCGTCGACGACAGAACGACGGAATTCGGCATAAGGACGGTTGCCGTCGACAAGGACGGTTTTGTGCTCAACGGCAGGCGTTATCCCCTGCGCGGCGTGTGCCGTCATCAGGACAGGCAGGATATGGGCTGGGCGATAACCATGAAAGAGCACGAGGAGGACGCCGCGCTCATCTGCGAGGTGGGCGCCAACACCGTGCGACTTGCCCATTATCAGCAGGACGAAAGGTTCTATTCGCTGTGCGACAGGCTGGGGCTGGTGGTATGGGCGGAGATACCCTATATCTCGGCGCACCTTGAAAGGGGCGACGCCAACGCCGAAAACCAGCTGCGCGAACTCATCGTGCAGAATTTCAATCACCCGAGCATAGCGGTGTGGGGGCTGAGCAACGAAATAACCATAGGCGGCGAAAAGCCCGAAATCGTCGCCCTGCACAGGCGGCTCAACGACATTGCCCATTCGCTCGACCCCACGCGCCTGACGACGGTCGCCAATGTCACCATGCTCGACCCCGACTCCGAACTCACCCGCATTACCGACACCATGTCCTACAATCACTATTTCGGTTGGTATATGGGCATGGTGGAGGACAACGCCAAATGGTTCGACGACTTCCGCGCCAGATATCCCGACCGCCCTGTCGGCATTTCGGAATACGGTTGCGAGGCAGTGCTCAGACTTCATTCCTCCGCGCCGAAACAGGGCGACTACTCCGAGGAGTACCAGGCGTACTATCACGAAAACCTCCTGAGGATAATCGAGGAGCGTCCCTATCTCTGGGCGACGCACCTGTGGAATATGTTCGATTTCGCCGTGGACGGCAGGAGCGAAGGCGGCGTCAGCGGGCGCAACAACAAAGGTCTCGTCACCTACGACCGCAAGACGAAGAAGGACTCTTTCTACCTCTACAAGGCGGCGTGGTCGGACGAGCCGTTTGTGCACATTGCGTCAAAACGCTATGTTAAACGCGCGGAAAAGGTCACTAAAGTCAAAGTTTATTCAAATCAGAGCGAAGTCGTGCTCTTCGTGGACGGCAGGGAGTTCGCGCGGAAGACGGGCAAAAGAGTGTTCGAATTTGCCGTGCCGCTGCGGCTTCTCGGCGCCACCCGCGTGACGGCGGTTGCGGGAGAGTGCCGCGACGAGGCGGTGTTCAGGCGCGTGCGCAAGCCCGTTGCGGATTACGCTTTGCCGCCCGAGAGCACCGAGGTCGTCAACTGGTTCGAGAAGGACGGCGTGCGCTACGAGTTCGAGTATCCCGAGGGTAGGTTTTCCGTCAAGGACAAAATAGGCGATATCATCGCCACCGAAGAGGGCGAGGCGCTCATAATGAGTCTTGCCGAGAAAGCCGTCGCCGAAATGAAAGCGCGCGGCAGGGAGCTGCCTTTCAAGCTCAGCAAGGGTCTGCTCCGTCTCGTCAGCGGCATGACGGTGGAGAGCATAGCCGCCAAGGCGGGAGGCGTGCCCGCGGAGTATCTGTACAATGTCAACAAGGAACTCAACAAAATAGAAAAGAAATGACGCGGACGCGTTCCGTCGTCGCGGAGGCAAAATGCTGAGAGTCGCTGTGATAGGAGTGGGAAGAATGGGGCGCGTGCACGCGCGCAACCTGTATAACGGCAAGGTGCGCGGCGCGCGGCTTGCCGCCGTGTGCGACACCGACCCCGCCGTGCTTGAATACGCCGCAAAGAGATTCCCCAAAGCCGAGAGATTCGACAGCACGGAAAAACTGGTGGCTTCGGGCGCCGTCGACGCCGTCGTCGTGGCGACGCCGCATTACGCGCACCCCGACATCGCCGTGGCCTGCATAAACGCGGGATTGCACACTCTCGTCGAAAAACCCCTTGCCGTCACCGCGTCCGAGGCGGAGAGGATAATAGCGGCGGCGAAAGCCCGTCCCGAACTCACCGTGGCGGTGATGTTCAATCAGCGCACCAACCCCCTTTACGCGCGCGCCAGACGGCTGGTGCAAGGCGGCGGCATAGGCGAGGTGCAGCGCGCAAGTTACATCATCACGGACTGGTACCGTTCGCAGGCGTATTACGACCAGGGCGGCTGGCGCGCCACTCTCGACGGAGAGGGCGGCGGCACGCTCATCAACCAGTGCATACACCAGCTCGACCTCATAGGGTGGATACTCGGGTCTCCCCGCGCCGTCGAGGTGAAGATGTTCATCAAAAATCGCGACATCACCACCGAGAACGATGTCACGGCGCTGTTCGATTACGGCGACGGAGTTTATCTTTCGTTTGCCGCCAGCACGCACGAACTGCGCGGCATAAACAGATTGGAGATTGCGGGCACGAAGGGGCGTATCCTCGTGGACGGACTGCGCATGAAGGTGTACACCTATCCCGAGAGCGAGCAACAGGTCAACGCCGAGACGAAGTCGGGATACGGTTTCGTCACCCGCAAGGTGAGGCGATATTCGCATGTCGCGGGGTTCGCGTTCGGATTCCTGCGCGGCGGGCAGCAGCTGAACATTGTGCGCAATTTCGCGGGGGCGATACTCCGCGGCGAGGAATTGATTTCGCCCGTCGGCGACGGGCTTGCCGCCGTCGAACTCATCAACGCCATGTATCTTTCGGGGTGGAGCGGACTGCGTCAGTCCGTACCCGTGCCCGAGGCGGTCTATGACGAAATCCTCGCCCGCAAACGCGCGGAGGAGAAAGCGCGGTCGGGCAGATGACGAAGCGCCGTTACGCGGACAAGCATTCCGCGTGGCGACCGCATTGCAACGAAGACAAAAAATACTCGATAAAAACGGGGGTAACAATGAAAAAAGTCAGATACGGTATCGTAGGCATCGGCAAACAGGGCACCTTCTACACGAAGATGTTCACCAAACTCAGCTTCCTGCTTCCGGGGGCGGAACTCACCGCGGTGTGCGACATTTCCGAGGACAGGAGGGCGTACGCCGAGAAGAATCTCAAAGGCGTCAAGGTGTTCTCTGATTACAACGAGATGTTCGCGTCGGGGCTCATCGATGCGGTGATGGTGGTCACTCCGCACTATTTCCATCCCGAAATCGCCTGCGCCGCGTTCAAGGCGGGGCTCAATGTGCTGTGCGACAAGCCCGCGGGGGTCTACACCAAACAGGTGAGAGAGATGAACGCCGAGGCGGACAAGCATCCCGACCTGCTGTTCGGAATGATGTTCAACCAGCGCACCAATCCCAAGTACATCAAGGCGAAAGAGATCATCGAGAGCGGCAAACTCGGCGAACTCAAGCGCATAGTGTGGATTATAACAAACTGGTACCGTCCGCGCGCCTATTACGCGCAGGGCGGCTGGAGAGGCACCTGGTGGGGCGAGGGTGGCGGCGTGCTGCTCAATCAGTGCCCTCACCAGCTTGACCTGTTCACATGGCTTGCGGGGCTTCCCGAGTCCGTGACGGCGACCCTCGCCACCCGCGGCAGGGACATCAATGTCGAGAACGATGTCACGGCGTACTGCAAGTTCGCCAACGGCGCGACGGGCGTGTTCATCACTTCCACCCACGACGCCCCCGGCACCAACCGTCTGGAAATCACGGGCGACGGCGGCAAAATCGTCATCGAGAAGGGCAAACTCGTGTTCATCGAGAACAAGACGCCCGAGCCGGAATTCAGCCGCGTCAACGAAGTGTTCATGGGCAAGCCCAAGACCAGAAAACACACTTATCGTGGCATAGGCGAATATCTCGCCATATTCAAACGCCCCTTCCAGCACCTCGGCATAATCCGCAACTATACGGACTATCTCCTCGGCAAGACGGACAAGTTCATCGCGCCGGGCAGAGAGGGCATAAGAGGTCTGACCTTCTCCAACGCCATTCACCTTGCCGGCTGGACGGGCAGGGAAGTCAAACTCCCCATCGACGAGGACGAATTCATCGCCGAACTCGAGAAGCGCAAAGAGGAAGAAAAGGCGACGAGCAAGAAGTAAGCCGCTTCCTTTCCGAACGCAACAAAAGACGGGCGGGCGCAAGCCCGCCGCGAGGTCGTTATGAAAATAGGCGCGCAACTGTTTTCTCTCCGCAAATATCTCAAGGACGAGGCGGGCTACCGTCGCGTGTTCGCCGCCGTCAGGGATATGGGCGCGGAGGTGGTGCAACTGTCCGCGGGCGGCGGCAATCTCGCCGTGACTGCGGCGCAGATTGCTTCCTTGTCCGACGAATACGGTCTGCCCGTGTGCGTCACCCATTCCCCCGTCGCCCGCATAAAGGACGATTTGCCCCGCCTTGCCGAGGAACATCTGCAATTCGGGTGCAGGAGCATAGGCATAGGTATGATGCCCAAGGAATACAGGACGGGCAAAGCGGCGGACATAAGGCGTTTCGTCGACCTGCTGAATATCACGGCGGACAAACTCGCCCCCTACGGGATGACCGTCGCTTATCACAATCACGGCTTCGAGTTCAGGGAGACTGACGACGGCAAACCCTACGACATACTCATTGCCGAGACTTCCCCCGCGGTGAAATTCATTCCCGACACATTCTGGATAAAGGCGGCGGGCTGCGACATTTCGGAGTATCTGGCAAAGTTGAACGGCAGGGTGGAAACCGTGCATTTCAAGGATTACGGAAAAATTTTCGTATTGCCGATTTTCCGCGCCGTCGGCAAGGGAGACATAGATTTCGCGGCGGTGACGAAACAGTGCGAAGCAATCGGCGTGCAGTACGCCGTCGCCGAGCTCGACCTTTCGCCCAATCCGCTGAAAAGTATGTCGTTTTCGCTCGCCACAATGCTGCGCATCCGCGAAGGAATGTCCGCGCGCTGACCTCTCGTCGACCGCCCGCCTTGCGGCAAACCAATTCGCCGCAAAAACAACAAAAAGACGCATTTACCGCGTCTTTTTTGATTGCAAAGTGTCTTTTGTGTCGGCTTATACGATTTACGACTGTATCGCGGGGCGGATTGCGGCGCGAAAGGGCAGGGGCGTTGCGGCGGCGGAGAGGAAAGGCGTTGCGGTCCAAGACGGGGGGCGTTACGCTCCGCGACGGTGGTGTTACAGACCGAGGCGGGTGGCTTTGACGGTGCCGTTCAGAATGTCCTTTATGGAGTGGCGGCTGCTTGCTATGATGACCGTCGTGCCGTTCTGGAGAGGCTCCTTGACATACTCGAGTTTCGCCCACGCGCCCGCGCTGCCTTTGCGGGAAGTGCCGCGGCAGTGGGATTGCAGTTCCTCAACATTTGCGATGAGTTCGTAGACATCCTTGCCCGACACGCGCTCCACGAGGGAAGAGCTGTCGTCTGGGTTGAGGTATATACCGTCCGTCGTAGTGAGGATGAGCAGGGTCTTGCATTTGACGAGGCAGGCAATCTGGCTTGCCGTCTCGTCGTTGTCCACGCACTCGATGGCTTTGCCGCGTTTCTCGCGGAGGCTGAAAATCTCGTGTTTGCGGTTTTCCTCGTCGCTGACGGGGTCGTTGTAGTTGACGATGGGGATGGCGTTCTGCCCCGGGCAGCGGAGCAACATATCCAGCAGGTGCCGGCGCTTTTCGGGGTCGTTGAAATGGTGGTGTTCGACGAGAATCTGCCTGACGCTGAAACGGCTGTCGATGAACTGACGGTAGGTCTGCATGAGAATGGACTGACCCTGTGCGGAGTAGTCCGTCTTGTTTTCCTCGTCGGTGCCGAGCAGTTCGCGTCCCGTGCGCTTGACGAAATCCAGCCTGCCGATTTCCGTCGCGCCCGAAGTCACCCAGATATATCCGGGGCGCAGTTCGCGCGAAAGACGCGCGATGATGTTATAGTTCATTTCCTGATACTCGCGGTCGATGAGCGCCATAGAGCCGATTTTGCCGACGAGTTCGATGCCGAAAGTTGCCATATCCGTTCTCCTGTGAGCGTAATGAAAGTATAACACGCCGCGCGGCGCAAGGGAACAAGTTTTGCGGTTTAGTCTCAAAAAGAGGGGGAAACGGCGCGCGGACGGCGAAAATGGCAAAGAAAAAGGCGCGCCGTCGGGCGCACCTTTTTGTTTTGCGTTCGGATTGTGTTGTCGTCCGTCGCCGTGCGGCTGTCACGCCGCCGTCGGGCAGGATTTATCACACACCGGGTTTCCAGTTGGACTCCGCCTTGCGGGCGTAGAACGCGCGCTTTGCCGCCGCGTCTTTCTCGTTCTTCTCGAAGAGGACCTTCGCGGAGTCGGGATTGATCTTGGCGAGGGAAGCGTAACGCACTTCGCCCATAAGGAAAGACTGATAATCTTCCGTGGGAGCCTTGCTGTCGAGGGAGAAGGGATTCTTCTCGGTGTCGGCGAGGGCGGGGTTGTAGCGGAAGAGGAGCCAGTAGCCCGTGTCGACGGCTTTCTTCATCTCGAGCTGAGACTTGGTCATGTTGATGCCGTGGTTGATGCAGGGTGCGTAGGCGATGATGATGGAGGGGCCGTGATAGGCTTCGGCTTCAGCAAACGCCTTGACGACCTGGTTCATATCCGCGCCCATGGAGACCTGCGCGACATACACATAACCGTAGTCCATTGCGAGCAGGGCAAGGTCCTTCTTCTTGGTGCGCTTGCCGGTCGCTGCGAACTTGGCGATTGCGCCCGTGGGGGTGGACTTGGAAGCCTGACCGCCGGTGTTGGAGTAGACCTCGGTGTCGAGGACGAGGATGTTGACATCTTCGCCGCTGGCGAGCACATGGTCGACGCCGTTGTAACCGATGTCGTACGCCCAGCCGTCGCCGCCGACGATCCACACGGATTTCTTGATGAGGCAGTCGCGGCGTTTCTCGACCTGTTCGAGCAGGTTGAGGGTGATGCCGTTGGCGTTTTCTTTCTCGGCGGGCAGGAGCGCGAGAATCTTCTTGGCGGCGGCTTCGGAGAGCACTCCGTCGTCCTTGCCGTCAATCCATTCGTGCATGGCGTCCTTGATTTCGGCGGAGATGGTGTCCAGACCGATGATGTTGTTCATGATGTTGGCGAGCACATTGCGTCTTTGCTGATAAGCAAGGTGCATGCCGAAACCGAACTCGGCGTTGTCCTCGAAGAGGGAGTTCGCCCACGCCGGACCTTTGCCCTCGTCGTTCTTGGTGTAGGGGCAGGTGGGAGCGCTGCCGCCGTAGATGGAGGAGCAGCCCGTGGCGTTGGCGATGATCATTCTGTCGCCGAAGAGTTGGGTGATGAGTTTGACATAGGGGGTCTCGCCGCAGCCTGCGCACGCGCCGGAGAACTCGAACAGAGGCTTCTTGAACTGGCTGTTCTTGACGGTGGCGACTTTGTCGACGGGGATGTCCGCGGAGGTCTCTTTGAGAGAGGCGGCGTAATCCCAGTTGGCGGCTTCCTTTTCGATGGACTCGGCGAGAGGGATCATCCTGAGCGCGGTCTCTTTGGCGGGGCAGACATTGACGCAGTTGCCGCAGCCGGAGCAGTCGTAGGGGCTGACCTGCATGCGGAACTCATAGCCCTTGAAACCGACCGCCGCCTTGGTGGCGAAGCTTTCGGGTTTGCCGGCGAGCTCTTCGGAAGTGGCGAGCGTGGGACGGATTGCCGCGTGCGGGCAGACGAGCGAGCAGCGGTTGCAC
Source organism: uncultured Clostridia bacterium (assembly GCA_944360115.1). Lineage (GTDB taxonomy): Bacteria > Bacillota > Clostridia > Christensenellales > CAG-917 > Limadaptatus. Next base: position 29,037 of record CALVTH010000003.1, on the reverse strand, counting down.
TGGATGCACTTGTCGATGTCCCATTCGGGCACATTGACCGCTATGCCGCGCTTCTCGAACTTGGTGGTGCCGGTGGGCACGACGCCGTCGGGAGAGAACGCGGAGACGGGCAGTTTGTCGCCTTCCTGAGCGGTGATGGGCGCGATGAAGGTCTTGTAATAATCGTCGTCGGGAACGGGCAGCGGGTCGGCACCCGAAGTGGTGGTCGCCCAGCTTTCGGGATAGTTGACCTCTTTGAGACCCGCGATGGCGTTGTCGATGCAGTCGCAGTTCATCTTGACGACGGCGTCACCCTTCTTGCCGTAGGTCTTCTTGATGGCCTCTTTCATATAACGCTCGGCGTCTTCGTAGGGAATGACATTGGCGAGCTTGAAGAACGCCGCCTGCATAACGGTGTTGACGCCCTTGCTTGCGCCGAGTTTGGTGATGACATCCAGACCGTCGAGGGTGTAGAACCTGATGTGCTTGCGGGCAATCTGGTTCTTCATCGCGGCGGGCAGCTGTCTGTCCATCTCGTCGGGAGACCAGATGCTGTTGAGCAGGAAGGTGCCGCCCTCTTTGAGGTCGGAGAGCATATCGTAACGGAGCACATACGACGCGTTGTGGCAAGCCACGAAGTCGGCCTGGTCGATGAGGTAGGTGCTGCGGATGGGCTCGTCGCTGAAACGCAGGTGGGAGATGGTTATGCCGCCCGATTTCTTGGAGTCGTAGGAGAAGTAGCCCTGCGCGTACTTGTCGGTGTGGTCGCCGATGATCTTGATGCTGTTCTTGTTGGCGCCGACGGTGCCGTCGGAACCGAGACCGTAGAACTTGCAGGAAATGGTGGAAGGATGCGCCACATCGATTTTCTCCTTGATGGGGAGAGAGGTGTCGGTGACATCGTCGAAGATACCTACGGTGAAGTGGTTCTTCTTGCCTTCCTTCATGTTCTCGTACACGGCGTTGACCATGGAAGGATTGAATTCCTTGCTGCCGAGGCCGTATCTGCCGCACAGCACTTCCGCCTTGACCTTGAGTTCGTCAAGAGCGGCGACGACATCGAGATAAAGGGGCTCGCCGAGAGAACCGGCTTCCTTGGTGCGGTCGAGCACGGTGATTTTCTTGGCGGTCTTGGGGAGAGCGGCGACGAATTCCTTGGCGGGGAAGGGGCGGTAAAGACGAATCTTGACCACGCCGACTTTTTCGCCCTTGGCGTTGAGGTAATCGACGGTCTCTTCAGCGGCTTCGGCACCGCTGCCCATGATGACTATGACGCGGTCGGCGTCCTTGGCGCCGTAGTAGTCGACGAGGTGATACTGCCTGCCCGTGACGGTGGCGACCTTGTCCATCATCTCCTGAACGATTGCGGGGACGGCAAGGTAATATTTGTTGGCGGCTTCTCTGTTCTGGAAGTAGATGTCGGGGTTCTGCGCCGTGCCTGCCTGATGAGGATGTTCGGGGTTGAGGGAACGGGCGCGGAAGCGGTCGATGTCGGAGAAGTCGACGAGAGACTTGATTTCTTCGTACTCGATGACATCGATTTTGCTGACTTCGTGAGAAGTGCGGAAACCGTCGAAGAAGCTTATGAAAGGTACGGAGGAGCGGAGCGTGGCGAGATGGGCGACGAGGCTCATGTCCATGACTTCCTGCACGGAGTTGGACGCGAGCATGGCAAAGCCCGTCTGACGGCAAGCCATGACATCGGCGTGGTCGCCGAAAATGCTGAGGGCGTGCGCCGCGAGCGCTCTGGCGGAGACATGGAAGACGCAGGGGAGCAGTTCGCCCGCGATCTTGTACATATTGGGGATCATGAGGAGAAGACCCTGGCTGGCGGTGAAGGTGGTGGTCAGCGCGCCTGCGGCAAGAGAGCCGTGAACGGCGCCCGCCGCGCCTGCCTCGGACTGCATCTCGGCTATTTTAAGGACATTGCCGAGGATGTTCTTTCTGCCTTGACCCGCCCACTCGTCGCAGTTTTCCGCCATGGGCGAGGAGGGGGTGATGGGGTAAATAGCCGCAACATCGGAAAACGCATACGCTATATGCGCCGCAGCGGTATTACCGTCGATTGTCATCTTTTTCATAGAGACCTCCGTATTTCTTGTTTGAGTAAAAGTATGCCCGAACGGGCTGCAAAGTGGATTATACTATCATCAAAACTTTAAGTCAATCAACGGAGAAACAATTTATGCGAGCGTAATGCGTGCGCGCCGTGCGGGCGACGGCGCGACGGCGCAAAGAAAACCCCGCCTTGCGGGCGGGGCAGTCGGTTGCGCTTCGAGTCGCGGTCACTTGACCAGTTCTATGAGGCGTATGGCGCGTTTGAGCGCGAGTTTGCTGTTGACCTTGAACTGGAACGGCACGCACTCGTACACTTTCTTGTGCCCGGTGTTTTCGTGCGGGGTCTTGCCGTCGCAGAATTCGGGAGCGTCGGGGTCAAGGGGCAGATTTATGCGGAGCGACTTGCCGATTATGGTGATTTTCGCCACTATGACGCCGCTTCTGCGGTAGGTGTCGCACTGGCGGCTTATGCGTCCCTTGATACGGGGCGCGCCCTTTGGCACGGCGGTGAGCGCGGCGCGGAGCGCGGCGTAACGCTCTTTGACGATATCGCTCTGAAGGGAGTATTTTTCCGCGAAAGAAAGGCTCTTGCGCGCGGCTTTCTTCTTCATAATGATTTCGGGGTCGATATGTCTGCCGAGCACTTCCTCGGTGTCGCCCTCGACGGGGTAGTCGTAAGAGGGCTCGGGCTCCGCTTCCTGCGCGTCGTTCTGCGCGGTCATGCGGAGATAGGCGTTGGCGCATGGAGTCTCCTCGGACTTGTCGCAAAACGCGCAGTAATCGTAGCTTCCGCACATATCGAAATGACGGGTCTCGGACTCCAGCCACTTCTCGACATCCATCTTTTGTTGCAGTTCTCTTTCAATCGACATAGTTTACCCACATTTTTGCGGTTTTCTCGATTCTAACCGCTCGGATTTTCTATATATTATATCCAAAGATTTTTTTGTGTCAACCGTTTTGCGGGTGCGTTTCCAACAAATTTCCGCGATGTTTACGAAAAAACGCTCCCCCGTCGGGGAGCGTCTGCGTTTACGCTTCGTCGTGCGTCGCGCCGTCGTCCGCGGGTGTGACGGCGGGAGAGGGAAGTGCGGACAACGCGCCCCTTTTGTCTCCGTCGCTCGGCGTCGCGCCGCTGCCGTCGGGCAGTTGCGCGCGCGCCCCGTCATTCGGCGCGTCTTTCCCGTCGGGGAGTTGCGTTCCCGCTCCGTCGGTGAGTTGCGCCGTCTCGCGGTCGGCGGTTCTGCGCTCCGCCGCGGGCTCGGCGACGGTCGGTCTCTTTTTCTTTTTTTCCTGTTTCAGGAGCGGGAATTCGATTTCGAACACGGTGCCCTTGTCGGGGATACCGCGGCATTTTATGGTGCCGCCGTGCGCCAGCACGGTCGCCTGCGCAATGGACAATCCCAGTCCGAAGCTGTTGCCCGAGCCGTTTGCGCGCGCGCCGTCCGAGCGGTAGAAGCGGTCGAAGATGTGCTTGGCGTCCTCCTCGGACACAACCTCGCCCGTGTTTGCGACGCTGAGTTTTGCTTTCTTGCCCGACGCCGTCAGACTGAGTCCTATCTTGCCTTCCGCGCCGCAGTATTTCGTGGCGTTGTCCAGCAGTCCCGCCACCAGCCTTTCGAGGGAGTCCTTTTCGCCCGTTATGCGTACATCGGGCTGTATGTGCGGCATGAAGGCTATGTTCTTCTCGAAGCATACCGCGTCGAAGAGCAGACACGCGCCTTCCGTGATTTCGCTGAGATTGACCTCGGACATCGCCACCGCGCCGTGCTCCATTTTGGACAGTTGCAGCATATTGACGATGAGTCCGTCCATGCGCTGTATCTGCGATTCAATGGCGTCCATCCACTTGGCGTTTTCGGCAATGGTGGAGTCCGGCTCCGATTTCATCACGGACAGGTTGGTGGCAATGACGGTGAGAGGGGTTTTCAGTTCGTGAGAAGCGTTGGCGATGAGGTCGCGTTGCTTGTGGAAGGCTTCGCCCACGGGCGCGAGGGCACGGGACGAAAAGAGATAGGACGCCAGCGCGCTCACCGCCACGGCGGCTATGTACACGACGGCGGTCAGCATACCTATCGACGCCACCGAGCGGGCGTCGGAAGTGATGTCGACGACGGCATACAGACGCTCGCCGTTGCCGAGTGTCGCCGTGCGCACATAGAACAACATACCGTCGCTCTCGAAGTCGCCCTCCACCGTCTGCATTGCCGCAACGGCAATCTTTTCTTTCTGGGTGCCGTAACTGTTGAATTCGCGGGAATAGGAAGAGAGCGCGACGACCTCGTCCGCGCCGTCGTTGTAGGTGAACGCGAAGCATCTGCGTCCCATTTCGTCTCGCACGGGCACGCCCGACAGCGGGTTTTCCAGCATTTCGTCGAGAGTGTAGTTGACGGTGAGGTTCATCGACACCACAATCATTCCGAAGAACGCCCCGAACAAGACGAGCAGAATGACCCCCGACAGTATCGTTGTGGACAGGGTGTATTTTCTTCTCAGTTGTTGCAGGGTTTTTTCCATAATGTCAGAAAACGGGTTTTATCGCGTTGTTTTGTCGCATAAAGCGGCGGTTGAAAAAAGAGCGCGTCGCGCTCTCTTTGTCAGTTCCTGTTGGCGGGCACCAGTCTGTAGCCCACGCCGCGCACGGCTTCTATGGTGAACGAAGCGCCGAGATGATTGAGTTTCTTGCGTATGAAAGACATATACACCTCGAGGTTGTTGGACTCGAAATCGCTGTCCAGACCCCACGCTTTCAGTATCAGATCTTCCTTGGCGGCGACGAAATTGGGGTACTCGAAGAGATAACGCAGCAGCTCGAATTCCTTTGCCGTCAGGTTGATTTCGCCCTTGGGGGTGGACAGGGTGTATGTCATTAGGTCGAGGGTCGCCTCGGCGTATTCCAGTTTGTTGTCGGTGACCAGTTTGCCGCGCCTGCGCAGCAGGGCGCGTATGCGTGCCGACAGTTCTTCCACGGAGAAAGGCTTTGCGACATAATCGTCCGCGCCCCTGTCCAGTCCCGCCACCTTGTCGTGCTCGTCGCTGAGCGCGGTGAGCATGAGTATGGGGGTCTCCACCTTTTTGCGGCGCAGTTCCGCAAGCACTTCGAAGCCGTTCATCTTCGGCATTATGACATCGAGGATGATGAGGTCGTACAGACCCGACAAAGAAAAATTGAGTCCGTCGAGACCGTCGTAAACGCAATCGACATCGTATCCGTCCTTGCCCAGCATTTTGGCGAGGGCGCGGGACAGTTCTTTTTCGTCCTCAACGAGCAGAAGTCGCATAATCTTCTCCTTTTCGTGTGTATTTTGTGCTGTCTGCGGTTTTATTTTCCGTTTTTATGATTAAAACAGCATTAAACGCCGCTCCGCGGCGGTCGGGTGCTCACTTTCAGCCGTACAGTTTGCCCAGCAGCGAGGATACGGCGCGGCGGGGCAACATTGCGGCGATTGCCACGAGCAGTCTGTATTTGGCGCCGCCTATTCTGCGCACGGGCGGATTTTTCATCGTGGCGACCCTGAAAATGTCCCGCGCGATGACGGAAGGGGACATACCGTTCTTTTCGTCGTGCTCCATCACCGCCACCGACCTCGCCACTCTGTCGCCGTACGCGGGGTCGTCCGCGACATTCTTTTCACGCGAAGCGGTGAAATCCGTCCTGACATCGCCCGGCAACACCGAGGTGACCTTGATACCGAAGGGCGCCAGTTCGATTCTCAGGGCGTCCGACAGCGAGGACACCGCCGACTTCGTCGCCGAGTAGAAGGACTGGAAGGGTATGGACAGCTCCGCCGCCACCGAACTGACGGTGACAATGGTGCCGCCGCCCGCTTCGCGCATATAGGGCGTCGCCGCTTTCACGCAGTTGAGCACTCCGAAGAAATTGAGTTCGAAAATTTTGCGCACCGCGTCGTCGGGCGTGCTTTCCGCCGCGCCGGAGATACCCATGCCCGCGTTGCACACCAGAATGTCGATTCTTCCGTGACGGCGCACCGTCTCGGCAAACGCTTCGCGCACGGCTTCGGCATCCGTGACATCCGTCCTTATACATTCCACACCGGGCGTTTCCCTGCGGTTGAGGGCGACCACCGTCGCGCCGCGTTCCTTGAACAGAGCGGCGGTTGCCGCGCCTATCCCCGCGCTTGCACCCGTGATGACGACCACTTTGCCTTCGGCCTTTCCAGACATAATCTCGCACCTCCACAGGCTTTTCCCGTCAATCCGACAGCCGTAGCATTAAACTTAATTATACAACCGAAAGGCGAGTTATGCAAACAAAACGCCACTGCCGCCGTCTTTGCCGTGCGAACAACCTTGAAAATGCGCCTTTTCACACACTTGATTGACGGCGCGCGGGAATTGGTTTATCATATATGCAAACATGTGTCGAATAACGCGACACGGGCAGACGGGTGCGGTTTGTCTCCGATACGGGGCGCGCCGACTGCGGGTAAAAGTATGGATTCCGAGAAAATAATAGCCGTCACAGAAGAGTATTGCGCGCACAACTACCACCCCGAAGAGGTGGTGGTCTCCGAGGCGCGCGGAGCGCGCGTCCGCGACCCCGAGGGCAGGGAATATTACGATATGCTCTCGGCGTACAGCGCCCTCAATTTCGGTCATCTGCACCCCGAAATCGTGGCGGCGGCAAAGGCGCAGCTGGACAAAGTCACGCTGACCTCCCGCGCCTTCCACAACGAACTGCTGGGCGAATTCTGCAAGCGGCTCGCAGAACTCACGGGCATGCAGGCCGTGTTGCCCATGAACACGGGCGCGGAAGCCGTCGAAACGGCGTTGAAAACCGCGCGTCGTTACGGGGCGTTCGTAAAAGGAGTGCCCGACGGCAAACAGCACATCATCTGCTGCGAGGGCAATTTCCACGGCAGGACGACGACCGTGATTTCCATGAGCACCGATCCCACGGCGAGGGCGGGTTACGCCCCCTTTACCGAGGGCTTCACCGCCGTGCCGTACGGCGACGCGGAAGCAATGGAAAGGGCGTTCACTCCGTACACCGTCGCCGTCATTCTCGAGCCGATACAGGGCGAAGCGGGAGTGATAGTGCCGCCCGACGGCTATCTTGCCGAAGTGCGCAGGATGTGCACGGAGAAGGGTGCTCTCATGATTGCCGACGAAGTGCAGACGGGGTTTGCGCGCACGGGCGATATGTTCTCCTGCCTGCACGAGAATGTCCGTCCCGACATCTATGTGCTGGGCAAGGCGCTCGGCGGCGGAATAATGCCCGTCAGCGCGATAGCGTCGTCCCGTGAAATACTCGGCGTATTCGAGCCGGGGTCGCACGGCTCCACTTTCGGGGGCAATCCACTTGCCTGTGCCGTGGCGCTCAAGGCAATGGAAATCCTCGTCCGCGACGACTATCCCGCCGAGGCGCGCAGGAAGGGCAAAATCCTGTCCGACGCCTTGCGCTCGATAGACAATCCCGACATAAAAGAGGTGCGCGGCAGGGGGCTGCTGGTCGCCGTCGAGTTCTTCTCGTCCGCCGCGCCGTACATAAAGAAACTGGTTGCAAACGGTGTGCTGGCAAAGGACACCCACGGCAACACGATAAGGTTTGCGCCGCCCGTCAACATTCCCGACGACGAGCTGGACGACGCAATCGAAAGGATAAAGAAGGCTTTGGCATGAGAACGCACGACAAGAAACTGACCGCGGCAGAACGCACCAAACAGACGGTTTATATTGCGCTTTTCGCCGCTTTAACCGCCTGTATGTCGCAAATCGCCATTCCCATGCCCTCCGGAGTGCCGTTCACTCTGCAGACATTCGCTATTGCGTTCGCGGGGTTTTTCCTCGGGTGGAAATACGGGCTTGCGGCAATAGGCATTTATGTTCTGCTCGGCGCGGTGGGCGCGCCCGTGTTCGCTAATTTCACGGGCGGCATACAGAAGCTGGTCGGAGTCACCGGCGGGTTTATATGGGGATTTCTCTTCCTCGCCGCTTTCTCGGGCGCAAGCTGGGGCGGGCGCAATCCCGTCACCCGCATTGCCTCGGGTTTGCTCGGACTGGTGATATGCCACATTGCGGGCATAGTGCAGTACGCTCTCGTCACGGGCAACGGTTGGGGCGCTTCGGCGCTTGCCGTTTCCGTGCCGTATATCGCCAAGGACATACTCTCCGTCATTCTCGCCTGCAAGGCGGCGGAAGTGGTGTCCAAAAGGCTCGCCAATCCCCTCGCGGGGGGAAATCGCGTCCGTGCGCTCGACAGCACGGGGTTGGACAGGAGGAAATTATGAAGAACAGCAACAAGACCGATTTGCGCATACAGCGCACGCAGAAAGCAATCGTCGACGCCTTCTACGAGCTGCTCGACGAGAAATCGTTCGGCGCAATCACCGTCATAGACATCTGTGACCGCGCTCTCATCAACCGCGGCACTTTCTATACCCATTTCGAGGATAAATACAGCCTGCTCGACAAGTGCATAAGCGACATCATGTACGGTCTGCACGAGCAGGTCAAACGCGCCCACGGCGAGAGCGACCTCATCACATACTACAACGAGGTAATGGACCTCGGTATATGCTTCCTCGACAACAACCGCAGGCGCATACGCACCATAATTCTCAAGGCGGACAGCGCGCTGGTGTTCGACAAGGTGCACGAAATCCTCACGCACAACATCATCAACCGCCTGAGTCACGCCCGTCCCCGCGACGGCAGAGGCTCGCTTCCGTCCGACATCCTCGCGGAATTTTTCGCGGGCGGCATAATTTCCCTCATCAAATGGTGGTTGCTCGATGAGCCGAATTACAGCCTCGAGGACATTCGCAAGCAACTGAGCGCCATAGCCATGATGACGCTGGCGGAATACTGCGCCTGAGCAGGCGTTGCGCTCCGGCGGAGATTGCGTCCGCACCGCGCCTTCCGCGCCGCAAAAACGAAATCGCAACAACAAAACGCGCCCGTTTCGGGCGCGTTCGTTTTTCGGTATGTTTTTTAAGTATGCGTTTTTCCGCCTGCGGCGGTCAGTCACGCTTTTCGCGCGGCACTTTCAGTCTGCCGTCGCGGTCGCCGCGGAAAGCGGCGTTTTCCCATTCGCCCGCGCTTGCAACCTGCGTTTCCGACTGGTTGCCGTCGACAAGCGTGCCCCTGATTCCTCTCCGTTCGGTTTTCTTCTTTTTCATATCCACCTCGCGGAGATAGTATGCCCGCGGCGGCGGAACTTATTCCGCCGCGCCGCGAAGACGGGACGGGGAGAGGGTTACGCTTTGTTCCCGACGATGCCGACGAGCGCGTCGAGAGCCTCGGCATAGCCGTCGAAGCCCTTGCCGCATATCGTCTTGCTCGCGTACAGCGACACGAAACTGAACCGTCTGAATTCCTCGCGCGCCGAAATGTCGGTGAGGTGCACCTCGACGGCGGGCAGGGCGACGGACTTCAGGGCGTCGAGAATGGCGACGGAAGTGTGGGTGTAGGCGGCGGCGTTGATGACTATGCCGTCGTATTTGCCGAGGGCTTGCTGAATCGCGGTGACGATGTCGCCCTCGGAATTGGACTGGAAGCAGTCGGCGACGATGCCGCGCTTTGCCGCCTGTTCGCCTATGAACGCGACGAGCGCGGCGTAATCGCGCCTGCCGTACAGGTCGGGCTCGCGCACGCCGAGCATATTGAGGTTGGGCCCGTTAATCACAAGAACTTTCATTGAATTTCTCCGTTATTTCGCGCGCCGCGTCCTCGGGAGCGGCGGAGTTGTCCACGGTGATGTCGGCAAACGCCGAGTAGACGGGATGACGGTCGCGGTACATCGCGCCGAGGTCGGCGCCGAGGGACAGGGGTCTGCCTTCGGTGGGCAGAGCGGACAGGTCGCGCACGAGGTAGACGACGAAACCGTTTGCGCGCAGGTTGAGCCTGTTTTCGTCGCGGAGCGGCGCGCCGCCGCCCGTGGCAATCACCGCGCCCTGCTTCTCGGAAAGCGCGCGCACCGTCTCGCTTTCGCGCCTGCGGAAGCCCTCTTCGCCCTCTTCGGCGAAAATGTCCGGTATGCTTTTGCCCGTCGCCTTGACGATTTCGGCGTCGGCGTCGTAAAAGTCGCGTCCCAGCAGCCTTGCCACCGCCGCGCCGACGGTGGTCTTGCCCGAGCCGGGCATACCCACCAGAATTATGTTGGTCAAAGAGCGCCGCAGGGCGTCGCGGGCGGCGAGAATTGTCCGCGCCGCGTCCGCGTCGTCGGAGGAGGGCATGGGTGCGCCCCTGAAAAGGTCGGAGGACGCCTTCGCCTGCGCCGCGAGCATGAGCAGCCCGTCGGCGTGTTTTATTCCTCTCGCTTCGGCCTGTTGCACAAGTCGGGTGCGCAGGGGATTGTAAACGGCGTCGAAGATTCCTTCGAGAGCGGGGAAGCAGTCGAGGTCGACGGGCGCCGCCGCCATGTCGGGGAACATACCCACGGGGGTGGTGTTGAACAGCACTTCGGCGTCGCGCACGGGCAGGAGATTCCTGTAGTTGTACTGTCCCGTCCTGCTGACGACTTTTACGGACTGCGCTCCGCCGTGGCGGGCAAGCACCTGCGCGGTGTGCGAGGTGCCGCCGCTGCCGAGTATGACGACATTCTTGCCTTTGAGCGCTATCCCCGCCCGCGCGAGCGAGAATTCCATGCCGAAAAGGTCGGTGTTGAACCCGTACAGTTTTCCGTCGCGGTTGACGACGGTGTTGACGGCGTCACATTCCTCGGCGACCGCGGATATGCCGTTGAGACAGGACATCACCGCGCGCTTGTAGGGTATGGTGACATTTATCGCCGCGAAATCGCGCCGCGCGAAGAACGCGTCGAGGTCGCTTTCGGCAATCTGCACGAGGTCGTAGGGAGCCGTCCCGAAAAACTCGTGAAGAAAAGGGGAGCGGCTGTGCCCGAGAGGATTGCCGATGAGTCCGTACTTCATTGCGCCACCTCGCAGTAACTGCCGAGGAAGGTGAACTGTTCGCTGCCCTGGTCGAGCTCGGCTATGAGCGCGAGGGTGTCGGCGTCGTCGATACGCCCCTCGAAATCGAAGTAGAACAGGAATTCGAAGTCGGTGCCGGGCAGGGGACGGGATTCCAGTTTGGTGAGGTTGAGCCCGAGAGTGGAGAATTTGTTCAGCACGCGATTGAGCGAGCCAGACTCGTGGGGCAGCGTCATCATGACGCTTATGCGGTTGGCGGGAGCGAAAATCTCGAGGTTCTTGCTTATACAGATGAACCGCGTATAGTTGGAATCGTTGTTCTGTATGTTGCCCGCGAGTATCCCGAGGTCGTAGAGGTCGGCGCAGTTGCGCGAGGAAATGCAGGCTATGTCGTCGCGGTCGGACGCCGCCACCGTTTCGGCGGCGACGGCGGTGTTGGCGCAGGGATACACCTTGACATTGCCGCCGAGTTTGCTTATGAACTCCGAGCATTGCGCGAGCGCCTGCTCGTGCGAATACACCTCGCGTATCTGCGACAGCTTCACGCCTTTCTTTGCGAGCAGGTGATGACACACCTTGAGTTTGATGCTGCGCACGATGTAGAAGTTGTGTTTCTTCATCAGGTCGTACACCGCGCCCACGCTGCCCGCGGCGCTGTTCTCTATGGGCAGCACGCCGTAATCGCACAGCCCCTTTTCGACTGCCTGAAACACCCCTTCGAAATTCTTGAAATAGGTGATGTCGGCAATCTCGAACAGCTTGTCCGCGGCAATGGACGAATAACTTCCCTCCACGCCCTGACACGCCACGCTGCTGCTGACGGGGAAATATTTCTTGCCCTCCATAAGCACTCGGTGCAGGGTGTCGGTGAGGGGGGTCACGGGCGTGACAATCTGCCGTTGATACGACCGCGAAGTCTCCATAATCGTCTCAAACACGCGTTTAAGATACATTTTTTGACTTTCATCAGCCTGTTTTGTCACGCGGGCAATGATTTTCTTTTCGCGGGACGGGTCGGCGACGGCTTTGCGGTTGAGAGCTTTTTCCTCGCCTATCTCCCTGACGACGGCTTGTCGCTCGAGGTACAACGCGGCGATTTTGTCGTCAATGGCGTCGATTTTGTTCCTCAGTTCCTCAATCATTTTCAACTCCTTAAGGACGCTTGTTTTCACGGTCCCGTTTCAGCATTTCGTCATACAGCGCCAGGGCGACGGCACACTCCGTCACCACGGTCGCGCGCGGCACCACCGTTGCGTCGTGCCGTCCTTTCACGCTTATCTCCGTCTCCGTCATCGTGGTCAGGTCGACGGTGCGTTGCGGCAGGGATACCGACGGCGTGGGACGGAAAGCCGCCCGCACCACCAGGGGCATACCGTTGGATATGCCGCCGTTTATGCCGCCCGCGTTGTTGGTCGCGGTCGCCACCGCGCCGTCCTTTATCACGAAAGCGTCGTTGGCGACGGCGCCCGTCATATCCGCGATTGCGAATCCCGCGCCGAATTCCACGCCCTTGACGGCGGGTATGCCGTACAGCACGGCGGAGATTTTGCTTTCCAGTCCCTGCCACAGATTGTCGCCGAGACCCGCGGGCAAACCGTATGCCACACATTCCACCACGCCGCCGGCGCTGTCGCCGCGCTTTGCGATTTCCGCCACTTTTGCCGCCGCTTCCTCGCCGCCCGTTATCATGGGCAGGGGCAGGTCCAGACAGGCGCGGATTTCGTCGGGGGAGGGTATGTCGCAGTCGGACTTTTTGCCCGATACGCCCGCCAGCCGCGAGATGTACGCCGCCACTTCCACGCCGCGTTTGCGGAGCAGACTCTTGGCTATCGCGCCCGCTATCACGAGCGGCGCGGTCATTCTGCCCGAGAATCTGCCGCCGCCCGAAGCCGCCGCGTCCGCGCCGTCTTTCACGAAAGAGGTGTAATCGGCGTGCGACGGACGGGGGGTGCGCGTGTAGGTGTAGTCGGCGGGACGGATGTTTCTGTTGTCGATACGCGCCTTCACCGTGCCGGTAATCACGCCTTCGTCGCCGCGCGCTTCGACGCCGCTCTCCCACACCGGCGAGTCGTCCTCGCGGCGGGGAGTGGAGAAGAGATATTTTCCGCTCTTCCTGCGCGCCAGGCATTCCTCGGTCTCGGCAAACGCGAAACTTTCCCCGAGCGGCAGATTGCCTATCTCCACCGAAATGCAGGGGGAGTGCGATTCGCCGCGTATTTCCACGCTGAGCACATCAAACGGGTTCATCTGTCTTTCCTCCGAGTGTCGCCATATCCGCGAAAAACGCGGGATAGGATTTCGCCACGGCTTCGGCGTCGGTCACTTCGCCGCCGACCGCGTACGCCGCCACCGCCGCGGACATTACCATTCTGTGGTCGCCGAAACCTTCGGCGACGAAATTCCGAACGAGCGTGCCGCCCGTGCCGTGCACGGTCAGGGAATCGCCGTCCGCGGTTGCGCCCGCGCCCATTGCGGCAAGGTTGCTTATTATTGCCGCAAGGCGGTCGCTTTCCTTGTCGCGCAGTCGCCCGACTCCCGTCATTACGCCGTCGCCCTCCGCCGCCGCCATAAGCACGGACAGCACGGGCGCGATGTCGGGGGTGTCGTCTATGTCCGTCGCAACGGCGCGGAGCGCGCTTTTCTTTGCGCGCACGCCGTCGTCCGTCACGGTGATGTCGCCGCCCATAAGCCGCACCGCATCGGCGATTTTCTTGTCGCGTTGGGTGCTGTCGGGGTTGAGTCCCGTGACTGTGATGTCGCCTGCAAGCACGCCCGCCGCAATGGGAAACGCCGCTCCCGACCAGTCGCCCTCCACCGCGATTTCGCGGGGAGAGCGGAAACCGTCGCCTTGGATCTCGAACAGGTCTCCCGCCGTCGAAACGGCAACTTTCACTCCGAAAGCGTCGAGCACGGACAGGGTCATATCCACATACCCGCGGGAGACGGCTTTGCCCTGCGTGCGCAGGGTGGAGCGACCGCCGAGCGCGCCGAGAGCGAGCAACATTCCGCTTATGTACTGCGAACTCACCGAGCCGTCCACCTCGTATTCCCCCGCCGCCAGTCTGCCTTTAGCGGAGAGGGGCAGGGAAGTTGCCGAAAATTCCACGCCCGCCGCCGCGAGAGTGTCGGCTAGCCCGCCTATGGGACGGAGGGGAAGCCTGCCGCGCCCGACGAGGCGCGCGTCCGCGCCGAGAGCGCAGGACACGGGCAACATAAAACGCAGGGTGGTGCCGCTTTCGCCGCAGTCGAGGGTGACGCCTTTGCGCGCCTCCGTCACGGGCTTCACCGAGAAGCCGTCCGTCGTGCGGGTTATCTCCGCGCCGAGGGCGACGAGACATCGCACGGTGGCTTCGATGTCGTCGGACACGGCGGGACATATCACCTTGCACGGCGCGTCGGACAACGCCGCCGCAACCAGCACGCGGTGCGCGTGGGATTTGGACGGCACCGCGGCCACGGTGCCGTGCAGGGTGCTTGCTTCGATGCGTATCTTCATACGAGAAATTTCTCCGCTTCGTCGAGGGACATCTCCTTGATTTCGCAGTTGCCCACCGAGCGTATGACGACGGCTTTCAGGGTGCCGTCCGTCAGTTTTTTGTCGTGCGCCAGCCGCGGGAGCATTGCGCGGACGGAATAGGGACATTCGGGGAAACCGTATTTCTGCAACAGCGACATTATGCGCAGATAATCGTCCTTGCCCAGCAGTCCGCCCCTTATGCAGGCGCGCGCTATGACGGCAATGCCCATTGCCACGCATACGCCGTGCGGGAATCCCAGCCCGCTTTCGGCTTCTATGGCGTGGCCTATCGTGTGCCCGAGATTGAGGAGACGACGCTCGCCCGCTTCGTTCTCGTCGGCTTCCACGACGCGCCTCTTGTAGTCCACGCAGAGGGCGACCAGCCTTTCGAGGTTGTCTCCCTTTTTCAGGTCGTCTTCCATTATGTCGAAGATTTCGCCGCCCGCGAGCACGGCGTACTTGACCGCCTCGCCTATGCCGCACTTCCATTCGGTGGGGGGCAGGGTGGACAGTATGTCGGGGTCGAAAAGCACGGCGGCGGGAGGATAGATTCTGCCCGCCAGGTTTTTGCCCGCCGACAGGTCGACGGCGGTCTTGCCGCCCACGGACGAGTCTATGCCCGCGAGCAGGGTGGTGGGAATCTGCACATAATCTATGCCGCGCATATACACGCTTGCGGCAAAGCCGGTTATGTCGCCTACCACGCCGCCGCCGAAAGCCGCCACGATGTCCGTGCGCGTCAGTTTGTTCGCCGCCAGCCATTCCACGATTTTGCCCGCCGTCTCCCAGTTCTTGCTGTTTTCGCCGTGGGGCAGCGTGTAAACGGGAGTGCCCTCGGGCAATGCGGCAAGCAACCGCGGCAGCCACAGTTTTGCCACATTGTCGTCGGTCACGACGGCAACTTTTCTGCCCGCGGCGTAAGGCGCCAGCGCCTCGGCGAGCCTGTCGGTCAAGCCGCGTTCGACGATTACGGGATAGGTGCGTGTGCCTGCTTTCACGGTGATTTCCATTTGCGTTCCCCCTTGCTTCGGGTGCGTCTTGCGGCGAGCATATTGCCGCAAAACGCGTTTTATATGTCGTTTATTGCGCATAAACACCGCTTTTGCGGAGTATACGCGAAGCGGTCGCGGTCATTCGCCGTCGAACACGCTGCGGGTTTTCTTTATCCTGTCCTTCTCCACCGACAGCTTGGTGCGGTTGCCCGCGTCCAGCAGCTCGTACAGCGCGGCGGAGTCGCCGCTGTCGAGGGCGTCGGCGTATTCGAGCAGTCGCGCCGCAAGGGCGCGCACTTCGCGGGAGAGATTGTCGGCGTTTTCGCCCATGAGTTCCGTCCACATTGCGGAGTTCATGCGGGCGACGCGCGTCATGTCGCGGAAACTGCCCGCCGAGTATCCGTAATGCTTCTCCGCGCTTTCGGCGCGCACATAAGCCGACGACACGACATGCGCCAGCTGCGAGGTGTACGCAATCATTATATCGTGTTCCTCGGCGGTTGTCACGAGCACGCCTTCCGCGCCAGCCGCGAGGTACATCGCCTTGAGTGCGGACAGTTCTTCGAGGGGAGTGTGCACGGGCACGAGCAGCACCGAAGCGTTCTCGTACAGGGAAGCCGTGGAGTGCGCCACGCCGCTGAATTCCCTGCCCGCCATGGGGTGCGCTCCGCAGAACGACAGGGCGGGATATTTGGCGGAGTATTCTTCCATGAGCGCGACGACGGGGCGTTTGACGCCCGCGACATCGCTGACGAGCGCGCCCTCTTTCAGAAGGGGCAGGAAGCGGTCGAAAAGCCCTCTCATCTGCGACGGCGTCACGGCGAGCACGAGTATGTCCAGCCCGCGGGCGTTGTCGTCGGTCAGCCTTTCGTCGTATGCGTTCAGCAGGGCGCCTTTGAGCATGGCTTCCTCGTCGGCGTCCGCGGCATACACTTTATAGCCGCCTGCGCGCACGAGAGCGCGCCCCAGCGAGCCGCCCATAAGTCCGAGACCTATTATGCCCACGCGCGTTTCTTTCATCTGTCTCTCTCCTTGCCGACGACGGGCAACATCACATCAACTCTGCGCACGAGGTCGTCGAACTGCTCGGGACGCAGGGACTGCGCGCCGTCCGACAGAGCGTGCGGGGGATCGTTGTGCACTTCGATTTCCAGACCTTCCGCGCCCGCGCCGACGGCGGCGAGGGAAAGGGGCAGGACGAGGCGCGCGTGTCCCGAAGCGTGGCTGGGGTCGACCAGCACGGGCAGGTGAGTGAGTTCCTTCAGAACGGGGATTGCCGACAGGTCGAGGGTGTTGCGCGTATACGGCTCGAAGGTGCGTATGCCGCGCTCGCACAGAATGATGTCGGTGTTGCCCTCGGACATGATGTACTCCGCGCTCATCAGCCACTCCTCTATGGTGGCGGCGAGCCCGCGCTTGAGCAGGATCGGTTTTTTGGTTCTGCCCAGTTCCTTGAGCAATTCGAAGTTCTGCATATTGCGCGCGCCCACCTGAATGATGTCGACATCCTCGTACAGGTCGAGGCAGCGTATGTCGACGATTTCGGTGCAGACGGGCATACCCGTCTCCTTCTTGGCGACGGAGAGCAGTCTCAGTCCCTCTTCCTTGAGTCCCTGGAAAGCGTAGGGCGAAGTGCGGGGCTTGTACGCGCCGCCGCGGAGAATGGTCGCGCCCGCCGCTTTGACGGCTTTCGCGACGGTGATCAGCTGTTCCTCGCTCTCAACGGAGCAGGGACCCGCGATGAACTGGAAATGTCCGCCGCCGAACTTGTGCCCGCCCACATCGACGACGGTGTCCTCGGGGTGGAATTTGCGGTTGGCGTTCTTGAAAGGCTCCTGAATCCGCTTGACGGACTCGACTATGTCGAGGGAGCGCAGCAAATCCTCGTCGACGACGGAAGTGTCGCCGACAAGTCCCATAATGGTGGTGTTGTCGCCGCGGCTCATGTGGATGTCCAGCCCCAGTCCCTTTATCCACTTGACGAGGTTGTCCATTTGTTTTTTGTCGGGATTGTTCTTGACTACTATAATCATAATTCCTCTCGGGACGCCGTCCCCTGCGCGGCTTGCGGAGCCGCCCCGTGTTCTGCGGGCGGACAGCGCGGCCCGCCCAAAACAAAACCGCCGTACTTTCGGTACGGCGGTCCTTATTCCGTAAGGAGAAAACTTTCTTCCTTATCCGCGCATACCGAAAGCGGGGCTTTCGAGATAAAAGCCCTTAAAGTAAAAGTAGTACGCGTCGAAAGAAAAGTTCTTCATATTTGCCTCGCTATCAATATAAAACCGCCCGACGGCTATGTCAACCGTTTTTTGCGGGGGAAGAGTCGGGTTTTTTGTCGTCGGAGGACAGGTGCAGCACGCTGATTGCGTCGGAAATGCTCTTTTCCATAGCCTGCCTGCCGTAGATGTCCACCTCGGTCTTGTTTTTCTCGCCGTGGGTGAGACAACCCGCGCCGCCGATACAGCCGTTGACGCACGCCATGCCTTCGATGAAATTGTTGGGCAGCACGCCTTTGGATTTCTTGAGCAATGCCGTGCGGCACGCCTCTATGCCGTCGCAGGTGACGGGATTGTAGTCGAAATCCTTGTCCAGACCCTGTTCCTTGAGCGCCTGACCGACTGCGTCGGTTATGCCGCCGCTTCTGGCGAATATTCTGCCGAAGTAGGATGCGTTGTCCAGCACTCCCTCGTGCAGGGTGGTGATGTCCACGCCCGCCGCGTCGAAGAACGCCTGCAACTCCTCGAAGGTGATGACGGAGTCGATGTAGGGGCGCACTTCGGGCTTCTGGAATTCCATTTTCTTCGCCGTGCACGGTCCGATGAAAACGACTCTGCAGGGCGAGGAGGTCTCCTTGATGTATTTGGCAATGGTCGCCATGGGCGAGAGGTTGTGCGAGATGTGAGAGGAGAGGTCGGGGAACTGTTTGCGGATGTAATCGACGAAAGCGGGGCAGCACGACGAGGTGAGGAAGCCCTTTTCGACGAGTTCGGCGGATTCCTTGTACGCCACCATATCCGCGCCGAGAGCGGCTTCGACCACGCTGAAGAATCCCAGTTTCTTTATGCCGGTGATGACCTGACCGAGTTTGGCGTAGGTGAACTGGCTGGCAATGGACGGGGCGACTACGGCGTACATCTTGTATGCCGTGTTGTTCTTGCTCTTTTTCATCATGTCGATGACATCGAGCAGGAAAGATTTGTCGATGATTGCGCCGAAGGGGCACTGATAGACGCAGGCGCCGCAGGAAATGCACTTGTTGTTGTCTATGCAGGCTGCCTTGCCGTCCGTCATGGAAATCGCCTTGACCTTGCAGGAATTCTCGCAGGGACGGCGGCGGGACACTATCGCGCTGTACGGGCACACCTTGGCGCACTGACCGCACTCCACGCACAGGTTCTTGTCGATGTGCGCCTTCTGCTGGTGGTCGAAGGATATGGCGTTGCGGCGGCACACATCCTCGCAACGGTGCGCCAGACACCCGCGGCAGGCGTTGGTGACCTCGTAACCGCCCGTGGGGCAGTCGTCGCAGGCTATCTCGATGACTTCGATGACATTGGGGTTGGAGCGGTCGCCGCCCATGGCGAGCTTGACGCGCTCGGCGATGATTGCGCGTTCCTTGTACACGCAGCAGCGCATCGTCGGGACATTGCCGGGGATAATGGTCTTGGGAATGTCCGTGATGTTCTCCAGAAGATTGTCGTTGAGCGCGCCGCGCGCGACTTCGCGCAACACTTTGTATTGCAGATACTGAACTTTGGTGTCGAATTTCCTTTGGTCTTTGTTTGTCGTCATAGTCCTTGTCCCGTCCCGGGGCGGAGTTTTATGTTCAGGGCGGAGCGGCGGGGCGTTTTCGCGCCGTCAGTCGTAGTTGACTTCCACCACTTTCCCCATTTTTCTGAGGTTGTCGGTGAGAGATTCCACCAGTTTGAGTTTCATGGTTATGTCTATGGGCAGTCCCTGGTGCGCGGCGTTGATGCTCTGTCCCACGAAGAAGGTGACATGAGTGGCTTCCTCGAAGAGCATATTGGCAAGCAACGACGCCCCGTCGCGCTTCTTGGAGCGCTTGGGCGTGAGGTCGGAAGAGGAGAGATACGCCTCGCTCAGTTCGAGCAGTTTACGCAGGGTGAGCACCCCTTCCGTGGTGAGGTCGATGCCCTTTATGTAGCCTATCGGGGGCACATCCTTGTCGGGGAATTCGAAAGACGCGCTGACCTTTTCGCCGAGGTGACGCGCCACAATCTGCGAGCTGGTGCCGCCGCACACGATTTTCTTGCCCTCGCCCTCCAGGAAGCGGGAGATGTAGAAATCGTCGCGGTCGCGCTCGACGGGGGGACCCACCATAAGGCGCACCTTGGACACCTTGCGTATGCGGAGCGCCGCCACGGTGGTGTCGTCGCCGGGCTCGCCGACATACAGGTCGTTGCACGCGCCCGCCAGCAGACACGCCACGCCGCGCGCCGTCATTCCTTCGAAGAAATTCTTGTCGAGGTGCTCCATGACATCGTCGCGCAGCCACCCGAAGTTGAGCAACATCCCTATGCCGGCGTGTATGACGCCGTCGCTCATCAGCACGATATAGTCGTCGGGCGACAGACTGAGACGGGTGGCGTACACCTTTTTGCCGAGGATGTTGTACTCCTTTCTGTCGAAGTTGCCGCACTTGCCGTTGTGGATGTATATGGCTTCGGGATTGTCGAATTCGAACAGCCAGCCTTTGCCCTCGCGGTTGATGTGCACGACGGAGAAGGTGGCGTAGGCGACCTGCCGCACCTTGCATACGGGCAATGTCTGCACCACCGTCTCGATGCACTCCTCGATGCCCACGCCGTTGGACACCATGGTGCAAAGGATTTTGGATGTCAGAGTGGCGAGAATGTTGGCTTTGACGCCGCTGCCCAGCCCGTCGGCAAGCACGAGAGTGGTGGTCTCGCCGTCGGAAAACTGTTCGACCTTGTCGCCGCACAATTCCTCGCCCTTCTTGTTGAGGGAAGTGAAGCCCGTCTCGAGAAAGAGTTCCATCAGTCCTCGTCGTCCTCCGAACCGTCCTGCAAAGTTTGTTTGAGTTTGAGCAGCGCGACCTTGGTCTCGGCGGTGGTTTCGCCGAGCAGGGAAGCGATTTCCTGCGCAACGCGCATCTGTTTCTTGATGACCTCGTCGGTGGTGGCGAGGGTCTCCATCTTGACGGAGTTGAGTTTCTCGTTGTATTCCACGCTGTCGGTGATGTCCTTCATGACGCCGAACATGACCTTGTGGTCGTCGAGCAGGACGACGGACAGCTCCATATACCTCTTGGTGCGCCGCACGAACACCTTTTTCTTGCTGACATTCTTGCCCTGGGCGAGAGCGGCGACGAAATCCTCGCAGTCGAAGCAGTCGAAGGCGTTCTTGCCCTTGATGTCGTGTTCGGTGACGCCGAGTATGCGCATCGCCTTGGCGTTGATGTCGAGGATTTTGAAATCGTTGTCCATGAGCACTATGCCGTTGGGCGTGTTCTGGATGATTTCGTAACTCATCGACTCGGCGCGGCTTCTCATATAGGGCAGGCACATCTCGATGTCGGCATAGCCGTTGAGGACGGCGATTGCCTTGTCGCGGCAGGTGGAGTAGCCGCACGCGCCGCAGTTGAGTTCGTCCTCGGGCTTGGTCTTGCCGGTCCTGGCGAGCACCGCGCGGATGTCGCGTTCGCTGGGCACGAATTCGTCCGTCGAAAGGCGCGGGTGCTCCTCGATGAGGTCGACATCCTCGGTGACGACGGGCTTCGCGCCCGCCTTCGCCACCGCGTAGCGACTGACCTGTTCGTTGCCCTTGATTGCGCCGCCCTTGCCTTCGACGCGGCAGGGACCGCCTATGCAGGCAAATTCGCAGCAGTTCATTTCGAGGAACATTCCGTCGAGGGAATCTATTTCGGCAAGCACATCGGCGCAACGCTTGACGCCGTCAATCGCCACATATTCGTATCCCTCGGGCAGCTTCTCGAAGGACTTGATTATGCCGCTGGGAATGGGATAATAGCGCGCGCGGTTGGCGGCTGCTTCGCCGTCTTCCGCAAGTTCGATTTTGCTCAAATCGATGTTTTTGCGCGCAAAAAGCGCCGCTAAATCCTCGAATGTGAGAACAGCGTCCACCAGCCCGCTTTCCGCCGCTTCGCGTTTCTTGGCAATGCACGGACCCACGAAAACGATTGCCGCGTCGGGATAACGCTTGCGGAGCATCCTCGCGTGGGCAATCATCGGAGAGGGCACGGGCGCGAGATAGCGCAGCGCCTCGGGGTAGTACAGCTGTATCATCCTGTTGACGGCGGGGCACGCCGAAGTGATGAAGTTCTTGTACTCGCCGCTCTCGAGCAGTCGGGCGTATTCTTCCGTCACCGCCTTTGCTCCTATCGCCGTTTCTTCGACGAGGGAGACGCCCAGTCCGACGAGAGCGGCTTTCACCTTTTCGGGGTCGTCGGATGGGAAGCCCGACACGAAAGAGGGAGCGAGACTGACGACGACGGGGCGCTTGTCGCGCTCGGCGAGCAGTTGCTCCACCTTTTCGGCTTCGCTGTGCACCTGCTTGGCGTTCTGAGGACAGACGAGCGTGCAGTGCCCGCAAAGTATGCACTTCTGTTCGATGATTTTCGCCTGATGATTCTCGTAGCGTATCGCCTTGACGGGACATTCTCTCAGGCAACGGAAACAGTCCTTGCACTTGGCGTCTTTGAAATCGAGGTAGGGCGCTTTTAATGCCATTGCCGAAATCTCCTTGAAAATGCGACGGCGCGCGTAAAGAGTGGACGCCCTTTGCGCGCGCGAACGCGAACCGCCGCGGAATGACCGCGGCGGAAAGCGTTATTTCACCTTTTTGACGATGACATCGTTGAAGAAGTCGAGGACGCTCTCGGGTTTTACGGCGTAATAGTCGCCGTCAACGGTCACGCTGACGCCGTTCTCGCCGCATCTTCCCATGCAGAAGGTGCCGCCGAGGTCCACGCTTTCGCCGAGGTCGTTCTTGTTGATGAGATACTGCAGTTCTTCCACGACCTGACGGGAGCCTTTGAGATGGCAGGAACTGCCGATGCAAACGGTAACTTTAACCATAATTCCCTCTCTTTGATTTACTCGTAATCCACGACATCCACCCAGTGGAGCAGGAATTCGCGTTCTTCTTTCTTGCCCTTGACCAGCTGCGACGCCGCGACGATGGGTATCCATTTCTGCACATACTGTTTCGCCGTGTCGCTCTTGAGGCAGAAGAGGTTGAGATACTTCTCGGCGAGGTTGATGTCGCCCGCCAGCCAGAAGAGCAGATAGGTGCGCGCCGCGTCGGCGGAAGCGTTGCCCTGAGTCGCGTGAGACCAGTCGATGATGTAGGGCGTGCCGTCCTTGGCGATGATGATATTGCTGGGGTTGAAGTCGCCGTGGCACACTTTGTTGTGCTTGGGCATGGCTTCAAGACGGGTGTGCAGGTCGTAGCGAATGGTCGCGTTGAGGTCCGCCTGCGAAATCTTGCGGTTCATCTTGTCCTTGAGTTTGTTGAGCAGGGGAGCGCGCTTGGAGTGCACTTCCATCTGCAGGTTGACGAACAGCTCGAGATACTCGTCGATTTTGTCGGGATTCTCGTCCATGAGTTGCTGGAGGGTCTTGCCCGCGATGTAATCCATGACGATTGCCCACCTGCCGTTGACCTTGGTGACCTCGTTGAGTTTGGGTATGTTCAGCCCCGTCTCCTCGACGCGCGCCTGATTGAGGGCTTCGTTGAGGATGTCGGACTTGGAGTAGTGTTCGTCGAAGAGTTTGATTACATTGTCTCCGTCGCGGTACACGGTCTTGGTGTTGCGGACGGCGATGACCTTATCCGTTTTCATATTCTCCTCCTTATTTGCCGTAGTAGGCGTTGAGATACATCTGCTTGATTTCGCTCATGAGCGGGTAGCGGGGGTTGGCGCCGGTGCACTGGTCGTCGAACGCCTGTTCCGTCATATCGTCCAGCCTGTCGAGGAAATCTTTCTCGTCGATGCCGTATTCTTTGATGGTCTTTTTGATGCCGACTTTGGCTTTGAGTTCGTCCAGGGCGGCGATGAGGCCTTCCAGTTTCTCGCTGTCGTTCTTGCCCTTGATTCCGAGATAATCGGCGACTTCGGCGTAACGGGCGAGGGTGTGCGGATGGTCGTACTGCGGGAAGGTGCCCATCTTGGCGGGGACTTCCGCGGCGTTGAAGCGCAGCACCTCGTCTATCATCAGCGCGTTCGCCACGCCGTGGGGCAGGTGATGGAATGCGCCGAGCTTGTGCGCCATGGAGTGGCACACGCCGAGGAACGCGTTGGCGAACGCCATGCCCGCCATGGTGGCGGCGTTTGCCATTTTCTCGCGCGCCACAGGGTCGTTGGGACCGTTGTCGTATGCGCGGGGCAGGAACTCGAAGATCATCTTGAGGCTCCTGAGCGCGATGCCGTCGGTGTAGTCCGTCGCCATCATGGACGCATAGGCTTCGAGGTTGTGCGTCACGGCGTCGATACCGCTGGCGGCGGTGAGTCCCTTGGGTGCATTCATCATCATATCCGCGTCGACGATTGCCATGTTGGGCATGAGTTCATAGTCGGCAAGAGGATACTTGACGCCCGTCTTCTCGTCCGTGATGACGGCGAACGGGGTGACTTCGCTGCCCGTGCCGGCCGAGGTGGGGACGGCGATGAAATACGCCTTTTCGCCCATCTTGGGGAAGGTGTAGACGCGCTTCCTGATGTCCATAAAGCGCATGGCGAGGTCCATGAAATCCACTTCGGGGTGCTCGTACATCACCCACATGATCTTGCCGGCGTCCATTGCCGAGCCGCCGCCGACGGCGATGATGCAGTCGGGCTCGAAAGCGCGCATTGCCGCCGTGCCTTCCTTGGCGCAGGCGAGGGTGGGGTCGGGCGCGACATCGAAGAATGTGGTGTGCGCGATTCCCATCTCGTCGAGTTTGGCGGTGATTGCCTTCGTATAACCATTATGATACAAAAAACTGTCAGTTACAATAAAAGCCTTCTTTTTGCCCATAACATTTTTCAGTTCGTCGAGGGCGACGGGCAGACAGCCTTTCTTTATATACACCTTCTGAGGTGCCCTGAACCAAAGCATATTTTCTCTCCTTTCCGCAACGGTCTTGATGTTGATGAGGTGTTTGACGCCGACATTTTCGCTGACGCTGTTGCCGCCCCATGTTCCGCAGCCGAGGGTGAGGGAGGGGGTGAGACGGAAGTTGTACAGGTCGCCGATACCGCCCTGGGAAGAGGGGGTGTTGACGAGAATACGGCAGGTCTTCATGCGGTGGGTGTATTCCTCTATCTTGGCTTTCTCGGTGATGGCGTTGACATAGAGGGAAGCGGTGTGACCGTAACCGCCGTCGGCGATGAGGTGTTCCGCCTTGTCCAGCGCGTCCTCGAAGTCCTTGGCGCGGTACATCGCGAGGACGGGGGAGAGTTTTTCGTGCGCGAACTCTTCGGAGATGTCCACGCTTTCCACTTCGCCGATGAGCACCTTGGAAGTCTCGGGAATGGTCACGCCCGCGAGAGCCGCGATTTTGTATGCCGGTTGTCCGACGATTTTGGCGTTCAGCGCGCCGTTGATGATTATGGTCTTGCGCACCTTTTCAAGTTCGTCTTCCTTGAGGAAGTAGGCTCCGCGCGCGGCAAATTCCTTCTTGACCTTGGCGTACACCTTGTCGAGCACGATGACCGACTGCTCGGAAGCGCAAATCATGCCGTTGTCGAAAGTCTTGCTGTGAATGACGCTGTTGACGGCAAGCAGAATGTCCGCGGTGTCGTCGATGATTGCGGGGGTGTTGCCGGCGCCGACGCCGAGTGCGGGTTTGCCGCTGGAGTACGCCGCCTTGACCATGCCGGGACCGCCCGTCGCGAGGATGATGTCCGCTTCTTTCATGAGCAGGTTGGTCATCTCGAGGGAGGGGATGTCAATCCAGCTGATTATGCCTTCGGGCGCGCCCGCCTTGACCGCCGCTTCGAGGACGACTTTCGCCGCCGCTATGGTGCAGCCTTTGGCGCGCGGATGAGGGCTGATGACGATACCGTTCCTCGTCTTGAGGGCGATGAGGGTCTTGAAGATTGCGGTGGAAGTGGGGTTGGTGGTGGGGATGACCGCACCGATGACGCCCACGGGCTCGGCGATTTTCTTTATGCCGAACGCCTTGTCCTCTTCGATGACGCCGCAGGTCTTAGTGTGCTTGTAAGCGTTGTAGATGTACTCGGCGGCGTAGTGGTTCTTGATGACCTTGTCCTCGACCACGCCCATGCCCGTCTCGGCAACCGCCATTTTGGCAAGCGGAATACGCTGCTGATTGGCGGCGGTGGCTGCCGCGAAAAAGATTGCGTCAACCTGTTCCTGCGTGTACTCGGCGAACTTTTTCTGCGCCGCACGCACGGACGCAAGAGCTTCTTCCAGCTTTTCTACGCTGTCGACAACTTGATACTTGGTGCATTCTTCCATATCGGTCTCCTTGCTACTTTACTTCTTTGCTTAAAATATCTTTCAGGCGGGCGGAAAGAACCGCAAGCGAAGCCGCCATATTTTCGTTTTTCACCGCGACGGTGGAGGGGAGGGAAAGCGCGACGGGCGAGAAATTCCATATCGCCCTTATGCCCGCCGCCACCAGCCTGTCCGCCATTTCCTGCGCGTATTCCGCAGGCAGGGTGAGGATTGCCATTTTGACGCCGAGCCGTTTTATCGTGCTCTCCAGTTTGTCCGTGCCGAGGATTTTTTTGCCGTGGATTTCCGTGCCGAAAAGGGCGGGATTGCTGTCGAAACCCGCCACTATGTTGAGCCCGTATTTTTCAAAACCGCTGTATCCGAGAAGAGCTTGCCCCAGTTTTCCCGCGCCGACGATTACGGCGTCCTTCTCGTTGTCGTAACCCATGAAACTTTCGATGTCGCGGATGAGGTCGGGAATGAAATAGCCAACTTTGGGCTTGCCCTCGCTGACGACTGCCATCGAGAGGTCTTTTTTGACGACGGACGGATTTTCCTGCATTGCCTCGGCGAGTCCGACGGAAGAAATGTATTCCGCGCCCTCGGCTTCCTTGGCTTTGAGGTATCTGAGATATCCGGGCATCCTGTGCATGGTCGCAAGGGATATGCTCTTGTCGTTGTCCGCCATTTTCCCTCCTGTGGTTACGCAAAATATCGTTATCAAAAATATCGTTACCCAGCGTGACGATTGCATTATATTACCGCACGACGGGAGTGTCAACCGTTTTGCGCAAGAAATGAAGAAATTTTTTCCCGATATAATTCCGCCGTCCGTCGCCCCGCTTTTTGCGGCTCGGCTACGGTCGTTTTCCGACTTTCTCCCGCCCCGCACGCAAACCCGCGCGCCGCTCGCTCACCCCCTCGCGCCCCGCTCACGCACGCGATCTCCGAGTTTCACTCGCACACGCCCGCGTCCTGTTCCCGCCCGCGCCCTCAGCGCGTCGCACGCGCACACGCCCGTCCTCTTGAATTGCGCGCCCGTCTAAGGTATAATCGGAAAAGAGGAGGGGAATATGACTCTTGTGGCAGACAGAGTTTTCGCTCTGGTGTGGAGGATTATCGGACTTGCCGTGGGCATTGCGGGGTGCGCAGTGATGTTTTCCACGGCAATGGGCAGAATGATGCTGGTGTATTTCACCATGCAGACCAACCTGTTCATAGTCGCCCTGTTCGCCGTGCTGACGGTGATGACCGCGGTGCAGATTGCCCGCGAGGGCAGACGGGGGGAAGCCGCTCACCTTAACTGTTCTTTCCAGCTCGCTCTCACTTTTTACATAACGATAACTTTCGTTGTTTATTGGGCGCTGTTGTCGTGGCAGAATTTCGACATGAGCGCTTCGGGCGGCGGCAAGGCGTTCGTCGCCGCCAATTACATCGTTCACGGCGTGGTGCCCGCCCTTGCAATCGTGGACTGGGTGCTGTTTTTGCCGCACGGCAGGGTGGCGCGGTCGGCGGCCTGGGCGTGGCTGATTTATCCCGCGATATATGCCGTGTTCATATTTGTGCGCGCCGAAGTCGCCGCGCCGCTTTACGGCACCACACGCTATCCGTATCCTTTCGTGGATGTCGACATAATCGGCGCGTGGGTGGCGGCCGTCGTCGTCGTTATGGCGGCGGCGTTTTACGGGCTGGGACGGCTCTATATCTTTCTCGACGGCAAAACGGCCTCCCGCCTTCTCCGCTCCGTGCCCGCATACGCCCGTGCGCAACGCCCGTGCGCCAAGGACTCCGACGCCGCCGCGGACGGCTGAACGGCAGGGTGCGCGGCGGAGTATGACGCGCCGCGCCCGCGAGACCGTCGCGGTTGCCGAGAAGGGCGGGGTGCAAGCCGCGCGGGAAGTTTTGCATTTCGGTGCAGTTGTGATATGATAGATATAATCCCGATTGCGCCGCGGGCAAACCGTCGCGCCGAGTAACGAGATGTCTATGAAAAAATTTGCACTTGCAACGCTCATTGCGGTTCTGATTGCGTGCGCGGTCGCGCTAACCGCCTGTAACCGCGATTCCGACAGAATCAACGAAGATTCCGAGATTGTTTCCGTCAAGGTCGTCGCCAAGGACGGCTACACTTTCGAGCTCGACTCCGACCAGATAAAACAGCTTGCGGACGAAATTCTGCGCGCTGGCGAGTTCGAGTCCGACCAGAAAACCTCCGTGGTCGGCTGGGAGTTCGAGTACGACTACAAATTCACTTTCAAGGTGATGAAGAAGAAGTTCATTTTCTTCAAGGAAGAGGACACCCTGTCCTACGCCCTCGGCACCACCAAGACACGCACCGACATAATGGACACGCAACACAAAGGCTATTACAAGGAGGAGTGGACCAACTTCTCTTCCATTACCGGTTCGCGCAGCATAGCCGAGTCCACCGAAGAGGGAGCGGCGGCGGTGCACGCAATGCTCGAAGGCATAATCGCCGCTCAGAGACAGCAGACCTACGATGCCATGAAGGCGCAGTTCGTCTCAGAAGGCTTTGCGGTCACGGACTTGGAGGGCGGTGATCTTTACGGCTTTTATCTTCCCGACGGCGACTATGTCGCGGTAGGCGCTCAGCAGGGATTCAGGGCGGAGAAGGACAGCACAGGCGAGGTGTACAGAATCTTTTACACCACGGTCGAAAAGACCAGGGATGTCTACGGCGTATATCACGGCAAGGACTGCCGCAAGAAAGACGCCTTTGTCGGCATCGGCGAAATATCGGGCAGCGACTGCATCCTCGAACGCATTTTCGCCGCAGACTGACGCGGCTGCCCGCCGCGCAACGCCGCCTTTACCGCGGCAAATCGCGCCGCGATTGCGGTTTGTCTCGCTTGCGCCTTATTTTTTTCAAAACAACAAAAAAACCCGCAGGTTTCTGCGGGTTTTTCTTGGCGTAGCATTGCGGCATTGCTCACATTCCCGCACCTGGCGGGGGATTCGTAAGGAGCGGAGCGACGGAACAGCGATTGTTCGCCATTGGGCGCAATCGCGTCCAGCATTGGGTTGCGAATACCTCGGGCAAGGGCAAAGAAAAAGCCCGCAGGTTTCTGCGGGTTTTTCTTGGCGTAGCATTGCGGCATTGCTCACATTCCCGCACCTGGCGGGGGATTCGT
>CALVTH010000002.1 GCA_944360115.1 uncultured Clostridia bacterium | reverse complement strand
GCAGGGCGTCGTTGCGGTGCGTCACCGCGCCGAAGGCGACCTCGGCACGATGACTCTCGACCAATTCGCCGCGCTCGCGAAAGAGGAAGTCGATTCCAAGGTAAGGAAGTGAACGGAAAACCCGAGCCGGACCGACGCGCGCCGCGCGGTCGGAAGTTGCAGGGAATTGACGCAGAACGGTATGAAAGGCTCCCGCCGGAGGGAGCCTTTTTGATTTGGCGAAAGCGTCGTTTTGTCGGTCGTTGAAAGGCAAAACGAAAATGTGTATAATAAAATGGTACGAAAGAGGGCGCAAGCCCGAGAGGACGAATGATTTTTACGGGAGAACACTGGACATACGGCGCGGTGCAGGCGGCGGTTATCGTCGTCGAGATTCTGCTTTTGCGCTTTGTCGCCGGCAGGAACCGCGTTCTGGACCGTTTTGTCGTGTGGGCGATAGCCGTTTACCTCGTGCTGTATAAACTAGGCGAATACGGTTTCGGGAAATCCGTTCCCCTCGACCTCTCGGCGATGTCGTATTTCCTGTTCGGGTTTGCCGCGGTGGTCCCTTTCCGTCCGCTCAAGTGCGCGGCTTCCTTCAGCGCAATGCTCAGCGGCGCCATATACGCGCTAACGATGCTGCTGTTCCCCGAAAATCACTTTTCCGAAGTCACCTCGGTTACTCAGGACATTTTTCTCATCAGAATGGCTATGCTCAACCACAATCTGCTGTTTGTCGGCGGAGGGTTTATGTGTTCGTTCGCGCGTTTCGGAAGAGAAGATTTCGTGTGGCTGTTCGGTTGGTACGGGTTCTTTATGGCGTACCTCAAACTTATGGTGGACGGCTTCGGGGTCAGCACGAAGTATGTCAGCATAATAAGGATAATGGACGGCAGTCTTGTTGCAGACGTGCTGGGCGTGTCGGTCACCCCGTTTTACATAGTGGTGTTTTATGTCGTGGTCGCGGTCGGGTTCACGGCGCTGGTGCTCGGATTTCACGCCCTCAACCGCGCTTTCGACCGCAGGCGACAGCGGCGCAATCCGTTCCTGCCGTCTCCGCGCGCTTTGTCGGCGTACTATGTCTAGGCGTTTTTGCGCGCCACGGGGCGGAAGCGGCGTAAAACCGCGCGAAAAAACTCCGTATTGCCGCAAAATCGTTTGACAGGGGCGATAACATCTGTTATATTTAGCAGGCAAGCAAAGGTTTCCTTTCACCGCAGGCGCGCGCCGAACGGTTGTCACAAGAGTGTTTTCCCCGTCGTGGGCTCAGGTGTCGGAGACTTTTGTCTGCCGACATTTTTTATTCGGAGGGGCTCTTGAAAGAGTTAATCATCAACGAGAGGATACGCGACCGCGAAGTCAGACTCATAGGCGAGGACGGCACGCAATACGGCATAATTCCCGCGTCCGAGGCAAGGAGGATAGCCGAGGAGAAGGGGCTCGACCTGTGCAAGGTGTCTCCGCCCGATGTCACTCCCGCCACCTGCAAGCTCATGGATTACGGCAAGTACCGTTACGACCAGCAGAAGCGCGAGAAGGAGCAGCGCAAGAATCAGCGTATCGTCGAGCTCAAGGAAGTCAGGCTTTCCGCCACAATCGACATCGGCGACACCAAGCGCATAGCGGCGCAGACGGCGAAGTTCATCGCCGAGGGCAACAAGGTCAAGGCGTCGATAAGGCTGAAGGGCAGACAGCAGTCTCACCCCGAAATCGCCGTCGGTATCATGAAGGATTACATCGAAATGGTGGGCGAAGGCGTCGTCGTCGAGAAGGCGCCCACGCAGGAAGGCAGAATGATTTACACCATCCTTGCCCCTCAGACCAAAAAATAACGCCGTAAAATTTCGTTCTTCGGAACGGTACTAATAAAGGAGGCAGCCCAAATGCCAAAACAGAAAACCCACAGCGGAGCAAAGAAGCGTTTCAGAAAGAGCGCGGACGGTCATTACAAGTGCGACCACAGCGGACACGACCACATTCTGACCAAGAAGACCACCAAGAGGAAGCGTTCTTTGAGGAAAGACCAGTATATCGACAAGACCAAAGAAGCAGAACTCAAGAGACTGCTTCCCTACCAATAAGGAGTAGAGTATGAGAATCAAGAGAGCGGTTAGCGCAGTCAAGAAGCGCAGAAAAATAATGAAGCAAGCCAAGGGCTACTACGGCGGAAAGCATCGTCTTTACCGTATCGCCAAACAGCAGGTCATGCGCAGCGGCTACTATGCCTATGTCGGCAGAAAGCAGAAGAAGCGCGATTTCAGACAACTCTGGATTGCCCGTATCAACGCGGCTGCCCGCATGAACGACCTCAGCTATTCCAGGCTTATGCACGGTCTCAAACTCGCGGGTATCGACCTCAACCGCAAGGTGCTGAGCGAGATAGCCATCTCCGACCCCAAGGCGTTCGCGGCTCTGTGCGAGCAGGCGAAAGCCAAACTTGCCTGACAGGCGGCGAGGCGCAGAAATGCGCCTCTTTTGTAATATGCGGGAAATCATCACTTCCACCAAAAACGCGACGGTGAAACTTGCCCGTTCGCTTGCGGAAAAGAAATTCCGCGAGGAACACGGGCTTTTCCTCGTCGAGGGCGGAAACATAGTGAAGGATATTCCCGTCGGGACGGAGGTGGAATTCTACCTCGTCTCGGAGAGCCGCGCCGAAGAAACGGCGGCGGCTCTTGCGCTTACGCGCGCGAGGGTGTACTATGTTACCGACGCGGTGATGAAAAGCCTGTCGGACACCGTCACCCCTTACGGTATCGCGGCGGCGGTGAAAATCCCCGAAAGGCGGTTCGCGTTGCCCGCGGGCAACGCCGTCCTGCTCGACGGCGTGTCCGACCCCGGTAATGTGGGCACGGTCATCCGCACGGCGGCGGCAACGGGCTTCGAGGTTTTCCTGCTCGGTTGCGCCGACCCCTTTTCGGGCAAGGCGGTGCGCGCCAGCATGGGCGGCATTTTCCGCACCCGAGTCACCGAAATCACGGAGGAACAGGCGGTGGAACTGGTCTCCCGCACCTCTTCCGTCACCCTCGATATGGGGGGAGAGAACATCCTCGCAAAAGGGCTTCGCGCTCCCGTCACTCTCGTCGCGGGCAGCGAAGCGCACGGCGTGCGTCAATGCGTCGCCGAAAAATCCAAACTCGTCGGAAGTCTGCCCATGCAGGGCGGAATGGAATCGCTCAATGTCGCCGTGGCGGCGGCTGTGGCGATGTACAGCGTGAAATAACGGAGGTTATATGAGCGGACACAGCAAATGGCACAACATTCAACAGAAAAAAGGTAAGAGCGACGCGGCGCGCGCCAGTATCTTCACCAAAATCGGTCGCGAAATAGCCGTCGCAGTCAAGCAGGGCGGTCCCGACCCCAACTCCAACAGCAAACTGCGCGACGCAATCGCCAAGGCAAAGAGCAACAATATGCCCAACGACAACATCGCCCGCAGTATCAAGAAAGCCAGCGGCGAACTCGGCTCCATAAATTACGAAGAAATGACCTACGAAGGCTACGGCGTGGGCGGCACCGCCTTTATCGTCGAAGCCCTCACCGACAACAAGAACCGCACGGCGGGCGATGTCAGGCACCTTTTCGACAAATACGGCGGCTCCATGGGCGCGACGGGTTGCGTGTCCTTTATGTTCAAGCGCAAAGGCGTCATCGCCGTCGCCAAGAGCGACATCGAAGAGGACGATCTCATGATGTACGCTCTCGACGCGGGCGCGGACGACATTCTCACCGAGGACGACGAAGTGTTCGAGGTGCTCACGGCTCCCGCCGACCTCGGCGCGGTGCGCGAGGCGCTCGAAGCCAACGGGGTCAAGATACTGTCCGCCGCGGTGGATATGCTTCCCGAGAACGAAGTCACCCCCGACGAAGCGCAGCAGGCGACCCTGCTCAAAATGATTGATAAGATGGAAGAACTCGACGATGTGCAGAACATCTACCACAACGCCGTCATCACCATCGGCGACGAGGACGAGGACTGAAATGATTGATGTCGCAGCGGTATGCAAAAGAGCCAAGGAAGCGTCCTACGCGCTGGCAGGGTATTCGGCGGACGACAAGAACAGGATGTTGAACGCCGTCGCGCTCGCCCTCGGCGACGCGCGCAACCGCGAGCGTATGAAATGCGAAAACGCCGTCGATGTGGAGAACGCAAAGACGACGGGACGCGACGCCACCTTCATCGACAGGCTCACACTCACGGACGCGCGCATAGACGATATGATCGAGGGCGTGCGCCAGATTGTCGCGCTTCCCGACCCCGTCGGCGAAGTGACGGAACACCGCACCCTCGACAACGGTCTGGACATCAAGCGCGTGCGCGCTCCTCTCGGAGTCATAGGAATAATCTACGAAGCCCGTCCCAATGTCACGGTGGACGCCGCGGCGCTCTGTCTCAAGTCGGGCAACGCGGTCGTGCTCCGCGGCGGCAAGGACGCCATAAACAGCAACCGCGCGCTTTACGAGATTATGCACGGCGCAATCGCCGCCGAGGGACTGAACGCCGACGCAGTGGCTTTCATCGACGACCCCTCCCGCGAAGCGAGCAAAATCATGCTTGCGCAGGACGCCTACATCGATGTGCTCATACCGCGCGGGGGAGAGGGGCTGAAGAAATTCGTGCTCGACAACGCGGCAATGCCAGTCATCGCTTCCGCGGGCGGCAACTGCCACATCTATGTCGAAAAGACGGCGGATACGGACAAAGCCGTGCCCGTCATCGTCAACGCCAAAGTGCAGCGCCCCTCCACCTGCAACGCACTCGAGCACCTGCTCGTCGACCGCGAAATAGCCAGTGAGTTCTTGCCCGCAATCTATGCCGCGCTCCGCGAAAAGAATGTGGAGATTCTGGGCACGGACGAAGTGCGCGCCATTCTCCCCGATGTCGCTCCCGCGACCGAACAGGACTTTTACACGGAGTTTCTGGCGTATAAAATCACCTTTATGCTGGTTGACGGCGTGAAAGAGGCAGTGGCGTTCATCAACGCGCACAGCACCTGCCACTCCGAAGCCATACTCACCCGCGACAAGGCGGCGGCGGATTATTTCACCGCCAATGTCGATTCCGCGGCGGTGTATGTCAACGCTTCCACGCGTTTCACCGACGGCTTCCAGTTCGGTCTGGGCGCGGAGATGGGCATATCCACCCAGAAGCTGCACGCCCGCGGCCCCATAGCCCTCAAGGAACTGACTTCCGTCAAGTATGTGATTACGGGCGACGGACAGGTCAGGAAATGACGCTCCCGCGCCGCTCTTTGCGGCGGCAGGGTACGCCTCAGGAACAGCGTATATGAACCGCATTTATCTCGACTACGCCGCAACGACGCCTCTTTGCGAAGAGGCGTTCGTCGCAATGAAGCCCTATTTTTCCTCGGCGTTCGGCAACGCCGATTCTGTCCATTCTTTCGGACGGGAAGGGGAGAAGGGGCTGCTTGCCGCGCGCGACGCAATCGCAGACCTCGTCGGCGCGCAATCCGACGAGATATATTTCACCTCGGGCGGCACCGAGGCGGACAACTTCGCCTTGAAAGGGGCGGCGGCGGCTTCGGACAAACGCCACATGGTCATTTCGGGCATAGAGCACCCCGCCGTGCGCGCCGCCGCGGGACAACTCCGCAACTTCGGCTTCGAGGTGACGGAGGTCGCTCCCGACCGTGAGGGTTTCGTATCGCCCGACAGCGTGCGCGAGGCAATCCGCGAGGACACCCTGCTCGTCAGCGTTATGTGGGCGAACAATGTTTTCGGCACTTTGCAGGACATTCCCGCACTCGTCAGCGCGGCGCACGACGGAGGCGCGCTCTTCCACACCGACGCCGTTCAGGCGGCGGGCGCTCTCGAGGTGACCGCTGATTGCGGAGCGGACATGATTTCCTTTTCCGCGCACAAGATGTACGGTCCCAAAGGCGTGGGCGCGCTGTATGTCAGGCGCGGCACCCGACTGTTTCCCCTCATCGCGGGCGGCGAGCAGGAGAGAGGACTGCGCGGCGGCACCTCCAATGTCGCGGGCGCGGTGGGATTTGCGGCGGCTTTCGGGCGTGCCGTCAAAAACAGGGAAGAGGAGACGGGCAGGCTGCGCCTGCTCCGCGACGCGTTCTATTCCGCGGTAAAGGCGTGCGACGGCTTCAGACCGGTGGGCGCGTCCGATTTCTCCCGTCGTCATCCTGGCAATCTTTGCCTGCGCGTCGAGGGAGTCACCGCAGAGCAGCTCATAGTGGCGCTGGATATGCGCGGCGTTGCCGTTTCGGCGGGCAGCGCCTGTTCGGCGAGACAGTCCGAGCCGGACGGCGCTCTCATGGCGCTGGGTATGACAAGGCAAGAGGCTCGGGAGTGTGTGCGCATTTCTTTCGGCAAGGACACTTCTCCGTCCGATGTCGAAGAAGCCGCGGCGGCTTTTGCAGACGCCGTGAACAGACTTTCCCGCAAACGATGAGTGTCCGTGCAGACGGCACACGAAGAAATTGTTTCAGGCGCGCCCGCGAGGGCGCGCTTGCGCATAGAAAGCGGGATTTCGCGCAAAATAGCGGCGAGGAGGTGGATATGAAAAACACGCTTTTGATAGGAGCAATGCTCGGTATCGTCACCGCGACGGCAATTTATTCCGCTAACGGCGGCGTAAACGCCGTCAAGCGCACCAAACGCGCAATTCTCAAGAAAATCGAAGATGTCCTCGACTGACGGGGTACGGCCTCGGTAACCGTCGCACGGGCGGCCGCCGCCGCTCGGCGGGTTGCCCACTCGGTCGGACAAAGGAACGACCGTCGGCGTGCACGCCGACAAACCGAAAGAAAGACCGAACGCCGCAGACGCGGCGTTCGGTCTCAATTTATGTACGCTCCGCTCCCTGCAGAGAGCGGAAGGTGACTTCTCAGGCGTTGATTATGGTCAGGGAAACGCCCCCGATGTCGCTGTCGGACGCAAAGCTTCTGAGCGCCGCGGCGGTGACGGCGTATCCTATGTTTTCGGCATAATCGAGGCTCATGCTGGCTTCCACCACGCCGAGGACTTCGTTGCGGTTGTTGACGAGGGGACCGCCGCTGTTGCCGCTGTTGACTGCCGCCGATATGGTGAAGAAGTCGCCCTCGCCCCAGCTGTTCATTTTGTGCGCGGGGCTGGAGATGACGCCGTCGGTGACGGAGATATCCTCGTACATCGGGTATCCCACGATTGCGATGTCGTCGCCGTAGGACGCCGTGTCGGCAAGCGCGACATTGAGGGAGGGGTGCTCGGAGGAGTCGGGCGTGGCGCCGCTGAATTCGAGTATTGCAAGGTCGGGCAATTCCTGATAATCGTATGACACGGGCTCGCCGTTGGATTTGGCTTCGTAATAGCTGCCCACTTTGACGATTTTCAGGGAGTATTTCGTGCCCGCGTCGTCGCCCACGCTGAAGGAGCAGGTGATGTCGGTACATTCCTTGAAAGTGGTGGTCGTCTGGAATCCGAAGCCGATGCCAGTGCCCGTCGTCACGGGGTAGAGCACGCAGTGCGCGTTGGTGACGACATACCGTTTGGTGTTGCCGTTGGCGTCGGCGGCGGTGATGAGGAAGCCGGACGACGAACTTTCGTAGGACTTGGACACACCGTCGTAGAACGATGTCGTGAATGTTGTGTTGATGTTGACGGTGGAATAGACGGTGTTTTCGCCGGCGACCTTGGCGGCGGAGGTATTGAGTCTGTCCGCCAGCGCGTTCAGGATGTCGTCGGATATTTCCATATCGTCGGCGACCGCCTTGACCGCGGCGTAATACTGGCTGTAGACGGCTTCCGTCATAGACTTGGCGTAATTTGCGGCGATTTCGTCCTTCAGCGAGGTCAGCACTACGATATTGACAATCATCGCCAGACACATAATGACGGCGATTACGACGAAAAGGACGGTGACCCGAGTGAATCTTCTGCCGTCTTTGGAAGGCGGTTCGGGGTCGGGAGTGTGATAGACGGGGGTGCGGTAGTAATAACCGCCGCCGTTGCCGCCGTCGTTGTTGCCCGTGCCGTCGAAGAAGTTGTCGAAATTGTCCATTTTTCCCTCCTCGGAGAGTGCGATTGAGTCGCTCGCGCGATGTGGATTTGACATTACGAATTTATTTTAGCTGAATTAAAGCGGAATTAAAACCGAAAAATGTCGCAAAAAATTTTTCGGCGCGAATTTTTACCGCCAGCCGACGGATATGTGTTGGAGCGGCGCGCGTTTTGTGCTACAATCGTATTAAGGAGTCGATATGACAGCAAAAAGAAACTTTCCCGCAAAGCAAGAAATAGAAGCCGCCGTAAAGAGCGTCCTGCAGGGCGAAGCGCTCGACCGCAAGGTCGTCATCGAGCGTTCGCAGGGGTGCTACGGCTACACCAAAGAGGAACTCAAGGACCGCAGCTGCGAGTCGCTCAACACCCGCCTTAAGAGCCTGACCGGCGTCGTCATCAACGAAATGCTGGCGGCGCAGTCGCTGACGACCGTCGCCGACGGCAGGCTTGCGCTTCCCGCGCCCGTCGAGGAGAAGAAAACCCTCACCCGCACCCAGCGCAGGAGAGAACTGAGAAAGCGCGCCGCCGCGCGCGCCAAGGAAGCCGCGAAGTATCCCGACACCCCGCTGGGCAAACTGCTTGCCCACGCCGACAAGCGCTACGGGGAGTGCAGGGCAAACAAGATAACGGCGGAGCAGTACGACGGGTCGCTCAAACGCGCCGTCATTCAGGCGATAAGCGAAGCGGGCGGCGAATTCTTCGAGGAATTCAGCATGAAAATACTGCTCGCACTCTACGGCGATTCCGTGCGTTCCAACGAATTGACCGCTGGCCCCGACGACAACGGTATCGACGGCAAAATCGTCGTGCGCGACCCCGCGGGGTTCGACGAACTGATATTTTTCCAGTCCAAGACCAAACTCAACGAAAGAGCGTATGTTTCCATAAAGGTCGCGCGTGAGTTCCTCGGAGTCATGACGGCGTACGGCGCGGCTAAGGGGATTCTCATCACCAACTCGCGCTTTCACCGCGAGACCAAGGCGTTTGCCGCAAAGACGCACAATCTCCGTCTCATCGACGCGGGCGAACTGTACGCTTTCATGAAAAAGTGTCAGGTGGGGCTCAGGACGACGGACGGGCTTTTGCACATCGACGACGACCTTTTCCTCAACTGCAAATGACCGAGCGGCGCTCCCTCCCGCGGCGCGTCGTCGGGCGGGAGAGCGCGGAAACGCCGTGCGTACGGACGGAGCGTGCTCCGTCCTTTTTATCGCCGCCCGCCGGATTAAACATAATTTGACAAATAACCTCGTCATATAATAGAATATCTGCGGGACGCCCGCGCCTGCGGGCAAATCACTTCGGGGAGATAATATGTCTGTTTTATTTTGCGATACCGACTGCGAACTGTGGTACACCACGGCAAAGGAACTCGGCGTCAAAGTCATAGGAATGCCGTACACCGTCGACGGCGAGGAAAAAATGTACGACCTCGGCGAGAACACCGATTTCAAGGATTTCTACGCCAGGATGAGGGCGGGCAGTTCCGTCAGCACGGCGGGGCTTAACAAAGAGATTTATCTCGACATCTTCCGTCCCTATTTCGAAGCGGGCGAAGACATCCTTTATGTCGCCTTTTCTTCCAAGATGTCGGGCACTTTCGAGCCGCTGGCGGCGGCAATCGAGGAACTGAGCAAACAGTTCCCCGACGCCCGTTACCGCAAGTTCGACACTCTGAACATCTGTCTCGGCGCGGGTATTCTGGTGTATCTCGCGGCGAAGTTCTTCAATGCACACGGCGGCGACATCGACGCCACATACGACTATCTTGCGAAGATAGTGCACCGCGTGAAGGTACATTTCGTCGTCGGCGACCTGCGCTATCTCGCCCGCGGCGGACGCCTTTCGCCCGCCAAGGCGCGCATGGGCAATGTGCTTCAGGCAAAGCCCGTGCTTCATGTCGACAAAGAGGGCGAAATCAGCGTGCTGACAAAGGTCATCGGTGCCAAGAAGGCCATGTCCTATGTCGTGGACGAATTCGCGGCGAACTACCGCAACATCGACGACGCGCCCGTTTTCGTGGTCGGCGCCGACTGCGACGGCCTCGTGGAGGAACTCAAGGAAAGAGTGGCGGCGGTCGCGCCCGAAGCCGACATCCGCACGCAACCCGTGGGGCCCGTCATCGGCGCGCATTGCGGCCCCGGCACCTACGGCATAATCTATATGTCCGACGAAAAATGAGTCTTTGCGGGCGGCGGTGAAATGAATAAAATTGTCCGTCTGCTCGTCCTCGTACTCGTGCTGGTCACACTCACCGTTTCGCTTGCCGCTTGCGGCAGAGCGGAGCGGTTTTATTTTCACGAAGTTTTCGGCACCTTTCTGGAACTGGATGTGCAGGGCTCGGGCAGAAAGGATTTTGCGGATTCCGTGTACGACGGATTCAAAGCCGACGAAGCGCTCATATCCGCCGACATCGCTTCAAGCGACATAGGCAGGATAAACGCGGCGGCGGCGGGGGAGACCGTGCGTTGCTCGGAAATCACGATGAACCTTTTGTCCGTGTGTGAAAAGGTGTATCTCGCGACGGACGGCGCATACGACCCCACCGTTTATCCTCTCGTCATGCTGTGGGGCTTTGCGGCGGGCGATTTTGTCGCGGGCGGCAACTACGCGCCGCCGACGGAGGAAAGCATTGTCCAAGCCCTCTCCCTCGTCGGCTTCGACAGGGTGTTCGACATCGATTACGAGAGCGGCACCGTCACCAAACTCGTCGAAGGCGCGGCGCTCGACCTCGGCGGCGTGGCGAAGGGCTACGAAGTGCAGAAGACCGTGGACGGGGGCGGAGACAGAAAATTCCTCATCAACTTCGGCGGCAACATCGGCGCAAATTCCGCGCGGTACACGGTGGGCATTTCCGCGCCGCGCGCAGAGATGAGCACGCTTGCGTACATCGGCACTTTCGTCCTGGAATCGGGGGAGACGGTGACGACGAGCGGCGACTACGAGAGATATTTCGAATACGGCGGCAAACGCTATTTCCACATCATAGACCCTGCGACGGGCTATCCCGCGGACGGCGGATTGCTGAGCGCGACGGTCGTCACCCTCGGGGGTGCGACGGACGGAGCAACGGCGGACGCCCTCGCCACGGCGATGATGATAGTGGGCGAAGAGCGCGCGGTGCAACTTGCCGAAATCTTCGGCGTGGGGTGCGTGCTCGTGCGTTCGGACATGACCGTCGCCGTGCACCTCGGCGACAGGGAATATACGCCTGCGATGTGAGGGCGACGGGAACATTTCCGCCACGCACGGATTGCATAAGCGGTATTTTATGCGGTAAAACCGCAAAATAAACTCATTGTACGGACAACGGCGACTCCGCGACGCGTTTTCGCGGGCGGGGCGCGGACGCATAGAGTACAGGGCGCGACAAAGTGAAAAAATCCGACGGAAACGCAGTCAGAAGAAGTCTCGCAACCCTTTTCAGAAAGGGGGATATAATCGTGCTCGCTCTGCTCGTCGTCGCGGTCGTGCTTTCCGTCGTCGCGGTCACGGGCGGCGACGACGGCAACTTCGCGCTGGTCCATATCGACGGCGAATTGAAATATTCTTTGCCGCTGGACAGAGACGCTTCCGTCGACATTCTGGACGGCGCGATGACGATAGTCGTCGAGGACGGCAGGGTGTTCGTCTCCCGTTCCGAATGCCCCGAGCAGCTGTGCGTGCACGGCGCGCCCCTCACGGCGGCGGGCGGAATGACGGTGTGTCTGCCCAACAAAGTCATAATAAAAATCGACAGCGGGGAGGTGGACGCAATATCGTGAAAAAGTCCGCAACCAAAAAAATCGCGCTGTCGGGTCTCTTCCTCGCTCTCGCGCTCATAGTCTCCCTGCTCGAGAATCTGTTGCCCCCCATTGTTCCCGCTTTGCCGTATGCCAGACTGGGGCTCGGCAATGTCGTGCTGCTTATGTGCTTTCTGCTTGTCGGAGTGGGGGAAGGGTATTGCGTGTTGCTGTTGAAGTGCCTGCTTGCGGCGGTGTTCGCGGGCAATTTTTCCTCGCTTGTGTGGTCGGTGCCCGCGGGACTGGTCGCCTACACGCTGATGTGCCTGTTGCACAGGACGCGACTCTTCTCCACCGTGGCGCTGTCGGCGGCGGGCGGCATGGCGCACAACGCCGTGCAAATGGCGGTAGGCGCGGGCGTGGCGGGAAGCGCGGTCGTCGTCTATCTTCCCTATATGCTCGTCGCGGGTGGAGTGGCGGGCATTGCCACCGGTGTTGTGTGTCATTTCGTACTTGCCGTCGCCGAGCGCGGCAATCTCACCGCAAAGAACAACGATGTCTATGTGCGCGTGCCGAGGGACGCCGCCCCGCCGTACAGCCGCGACGGCAATCCCGTCTGCGATGCCGGAGAGGGCGCCCCCGTCGGCGGCAACCGTACCGACAATCACGGCAGCGTCGACAATCACGGCAGCGACGGCAATTGCGGTTGCGGCGACGACGGCGGAGAGGACTGACGGTGACAACAGCCGCAATCTTCGCCCCTGAAAAGCACGGAAAAGCCGCGGATTGCCGCGGCTTTTTTTCGATGTTTTTCCCCGATACTTTTTTCGTCCGATATTCCGACCGACTTCCGATTGTTCCGTCTGCGCAAATGTAATCTGCGCAAATGCCGTCTGTACAAATACCGTCCGCGCAACCGTCGACGGAGCAAACCGTCGGCAAGTTCGCCGTCAGCCTAGAAGGGCAGGAGGTAGGAAATTCCTCTTGCGGTCGAGCCGATTATGCACATCACCGCGAACGCTACTCCCAACAGAAACGCCAGTATCCCGAAAGCGAAGGCAAAACGCGCCATTGCTTTGTTGTGCGCGGGGGCGGTGGAGCACATTATTATTCCCACGAACGCAAGTATCACGGCGATGATGTTGAGATAGAGCGCGCTCTTGGAAAGGGGGACGGACTGTCCCGCCGCGCCGCCCGGTATGAGCAACATCAGCAGGGGCACCAGCACCATTAAAAAGGCGAGCATACAAAATGCGAAGCCCACAAAGAGCACTGCCGCGCTTCCCTTTTTCTTTTCGGCGGCGGGCACGCCCGCCGCGCCGTCCTCGGCGTATCTCCTTCTCATATATACATAATACAATTTTCGACGGTCGAAGTCAACACTCATTGCGCGGCGGACGGGCTTATACGCCGCTCGACGCCGTGGACACCGACAGACAGAAAACATCCCCGTCGCCGAATGTGCCGTAGAAGAAATCCTTGTCCGATCCGGTGGAGAACACCACGCGGAGAGAGTCGCCCGAGAGGGCGGCGAAGCAGTCGCCGTCGGGGGCGCCCTCGCCCGAAATCAGGAGCAGGGGAGAAGACGAGGAATCGGCGAGGGCGTAGACGGAAAAGTCGTTGCCCTCGCGCACGCCGAAGAGGTGACCGTCCGCCGCGCGGACGGAGAAATACATTTCGTCGAACACGGGAGAAAGACTTGCCGAAGCGACGAGGTCGAGGTGTCGGCAGTAGGTGTAGACCTTGCCCGCGGCGATGACTTTGAGCGAAGTGCCGTCCGACAAAACCGCGCCCGACGACGCGTTGTCGATTGCCGCCGAAGCCGTGGGGCTGCCGCTCTTGTCAAAAGTGTTGAGACGCAGTCCGTCGCCCGCCGCGGTGAGCAGGACGAACATTATTCCGTCTTCGCCCGCAAGCGGCGCGAATTGCAGAAAAGCGTGGTTTTTCAGACCGTATTGTATGTTGAAGCCTTTGTTGTGCTCGAATGTTATCACGGTCACGCCTTCCGTGGCGGTATGCGCCACGATGACGAAAACGCCGCCCGCA
The DNA here is from genome assembly GCA_944360115.1 of uncultured Clostridia bacterium. Taxonomy (GTDB): domain Bacteria; phylum Bacillota; class Clostridia; order Christensenellales; family CAG-917; genus Limadaptatus. Next base: position 75,626 of record CALVTH010000002.1, on the reverse strand, counting down.
AAGAAAACCTGATAGATTTCGTCCACGACGCCCGCGAGATAGTAGGCGCTCTTTTCCGTGGTCAGACCGTCGGAGACGACGGCGGCGTTCAGCCCGCGCGAGTCGGTGTAGAAGAGCAGGGTCGAGGTGCCGTCGGTGGCGAAGGCGGCTTTGTCGAATGGGGCGATGTCGGCGCTCGCCGTCTCGCGCAGAGAGGCGTCGAAGAGGTGCAGCCCGCCGCCCTCGGCGGTGCGCGATACAAGCAGTACGCCTTGCGCGGAAAGGGTGGCGGCGACGGGGCTTTCGTCGTCTTCGGAGTCGGACACGCGCGACACCGTCGTCACTTCGTTGTCCGTGAAAGCGGCGCAGTACATTCCCGCGCCCCTGCAATCGTAACCGAGAGAGTCGGAGGAGAAGAACGCGACGGTCTTGTCGGCGAAGAAAACCGCGGCGCCCGCTTTGTCCGCGCCCTCGCCGCCCGCGTGGGAAACGGTGAGTCCGCGATAGGACTCCGCGGCGCGCGGCAGGGTGGTGTATTCGGGGATTTCGGGGGCGTCGTCGTCGGGCGGGGGGACCGTGGCGTCTCCATCGCCGCCCGTTGCGGTGTGGTCGTCTCCGAGGTCGGTATAGAAAGAATCGTAGAGTATGTACGACCCCACGGCGACGGTGAGAAGAACTATGACGGCGAGCCATTTGGCGACGGTTTTTTGTCTTTGCATTTTACACCTCGCCGTATTGTATCATCGATTATTTCCGCAATTTTTCCGCCCGTGTCGCTTGCAATGCGCCGCATGGGGGGCATTTCCGCGGCGCGTTTGATTGCGGGAACGAAATCTGCGCGGAAATTGTCGTTCTGAACAAGCACCAGCGCGCCGTACTTCTCTGCCAGTCGGGCGTTGGGAAGCTGGTCGCCGCGGGATACGCCTTTGGGCAACGGCACGAACACGGCGCGCTTCCTGAGGGCGGAAATCTCGGCGACGGCGGTTGCGCCCGCCCTCGACAGCACTATGTCGCTCGCGGCGTAGAGCGTGGCGATGTCGTCGCAGTAAGGCAGGGGAATATACCGTTCCGAGCGGGGCGGCAGGTCGGCGCCTTTGCCTTTGCCCGAGAGGTGTATGACCGTGCAGAACGAAGTCAGCGACGGCAGATTTTCGACGACGGCTTCGTTTATTGCCGTAGCGCCCGAACTGCCGCCGACGACGAGCAGGACGGGCACGCCCTTTTCTATGAGCAGTCCGCGCCGCGCCGTATCGCGGTCGCGGCAGAAAAGTTCTTCGCGCACGGGCATACCCACAAACCTGCCGAAGCGGGCTTCGGGGTATGCGGCGAGCACCAGCGCGCCTTTCATTTTGGCAATGCGGTTGGACAATCCGAGGGTGGAGTCCGATTCGTGGCAGATGACGGGCAGTCGGAGTTTTGCCGCCGCCAGCACGAAGGGCAGGGCGGCGAAACCGCCTTTGGAAAACACGAGGTCGGGCTTTTCGTCGATCAGGATTTTTTCGGCGCGGCGCTTGCCCTCGGACAGTATGCGCAGAATGGAAGCGTTGTTTTTCAACGATTCGCGGGACAACGAGCGGCGGAATTTGACGCAGGGCACGCCGAAGAACGGCAGTTGCGCACGGGTGCACAGCCGCGCTTCCACGCTGTCGCCCTCCTCGCCGCCGTATATGACCTCTATCCCTCTCCTGTTCAGAGCGGGAAGCAACGCGAGATTGGGGTAGATGTGTCCGCCCGTGCCACCTCCGACAAGCATGACCTTCGCCATAATTCTCTCCTTGTGCCGTCCGCGTTTGCCGTGTGCGGATGCGGCATATCATAGTATGCGCGGGAGCGCGGCAAACTTGCGTCCGCGCGTGCGCGCTCCCGTCGCCGCGGGCGTCAATTGCGTATTGCATTACGCTTTTCCGCGTGATAAAATAATCGGTAACAGGATAATCGGAGGAAATTATGAAGAACGATAAATTCCAGAGTTTCGACGGTACCACGATTCAATGCTATCTTTGGAACGATGTCAAGAAGCCCAAAGGCGTTGTGCAGATTGCCCACGGCATGGCGGAACACGCCCGCAGATACGACGATTTCGCGTGCTTCCTAAACCGCAATGGCTACATAGTGTTTGCCGACGACCACCGCGCGCACGGTCTCACCGGCGCCAAGGCGAGCGCAAAGGGCGTCAAGGGCTATCAGAAGGGAGACATCTTCGAGGACACCCTCAAGGACGAAGTGGCAATCACCGAGTATCTCAAGGAAAAATTCGGTCTGCCCGTCGTGTATGTCGGGCACAGTTACGGCAGTATGCTGGGGCAGAGATACATAGAAGCCGACAACGGCGCGGTGGGCGCGGTACTCATCGGCTCGGCCTGCATGAAAGGCGCGTTGCTCGGAGTCGGCTCGGCGATTGCCAATATGCAGTACGCCCTGCTCGGCGGCGAGAAGGAAGGCAAAATGCTCGACAAACTCAGCTTCGGTTCCTACAACGCGCCCTTCAAGAAAGAGAAGCGCCCCTTCGCGTGGCTGTCCCGCGACGAGGAACAGTGCAAGAAATATTTCCTCGACGAGCAGTGCGGCTACATTATGTCCATTGCCTTCTACAAGTTCTTCTTCGGCGGTCTCAAGAAAGCCTACAAGCGCGCGTATCTCGACAAAATCGACAAGTCCAAACCCATCGCCATCTTTTCGGGCAGTGAGGACCCCGTCGGCGGCAAAGGCAAACTCGTTAAAAAACTTTACGATATGTACAAAGCCGAGGGCGTGGAAAAGGTGGATATGAAACTTTACGAAGGCGCGCGTCACGAAATACTCAACGAGACCAACAAAGAGGAGGTCTACCGCGATGTGCTCGCCGCAATAGATTCCATGATAGGTTGAGCGGAACGCGAAGCCGGTCTTCAACGCAACTGAAAAACCGCCCGTGCAGGGCGGTTTTGTTTTGTGGTGAATTTTGCGTCGGTTGCAGTTGCCGACCTGTCGCCCGTCCGCCGTTTTGCGAGGCGGGGTGCGGCGACGGCGTGCGGCGCGCCGCTTATTCCGCAGGTGCGCCTTCGCGGATTTTCCGCTTCGGCGCGATTATTCTGCGGGCGCGCCTTCGCGATCGAAGATTTCCGCCGCTTCGATTGCTATGTCGAGACCGAGAGAGAAGGTCTTGCGGTCCATATTGTCGGCGGTGTCCTTGACATTGTGATAGTAGTCGGCGGGAGTGGGATCCATACCCGCAAGACAGGTGGCGCGCAATCCGCTCTTGGTGATTGCGGCGGCGTCGGACGCTCCGAAGAACACCGAGAAATGTTTGAGGGGTCTGCCGCAGGCGGCGGAAGCCTTGTCCAGCAGTTTGACCGCGCCGGCGTCGTGGGCAATGGTGCCCGTGAGGTCGCGGTTGTAGATGTTGAGATATTCCCAGTCGCGCAGGGTTTCGAGACCTATGAAGACGGTCTCGACATCGCCGGACAGGATTTCGTCGCGGTGTTTTTTCGCCCACGCGAAAGCGCCGCGCAGACCCGATTCCTCGGAGCCGGTGAGCACGAGGTCGACTTCGGTGTTCTCGAAGCGTATGCCGCTCTCTTTCAGGCACTTGAGGACGGCGACGGAAGCCAGCACGCCCGTGAGGTTGTCGTTGGCGCCCGGCACGACGACTTTGAAATTGCAGAAGAAGAAGAGCAGGGCGTAGAACGGAATGAACACCGAGGTGACGACGAGCGTCCACCATCCGAGGTTGCCTTTCACGAGATTGGCAATGCACAGGGCGACGGAGACGAGCACGCCCACCACGCAGAAGACTATGGTGACTATCATGAAAGCGGGCTTGATTTTCATCAGCGTCCATTCGTAGGCGGAGTCGCAATGCCCGGAGAAAATTATTCTCCTCTTGGTTTCGCCCGCGCTCTTGTACTTGGCGTAGACATTGCCCGAAGTGGTCTTGGGAAGCAACGGGTCGATGAAAGGTTTGTAGAGCAGGAACTCCATTATCGTGATGAGCAGGGAGACGGCCGCGAGCACGACGGTGACGATGTGGCAGGCGAGCGCCGCTCCGTCGACGAAAAGGGCGACGAACTGAAGCGCCGCGGCGATGAGCAGCAGTACGGACACGATTTTGGTGAAGCCGACGAGTCCGTGACGGGAGACGGTGAAATCCTCGATTTCGGCTTCGTCCGCCCAACCGTTGTCGAGCAGCTCTTTTTTCAGCCATTCCTGCGCCTTTCTTTCGTTGGGCATACCCGATTCGCGGGGACCGATTTCCTCGCAGATATACTTGATTGCGCCGAGACTGTAGTCGACGGCGTCCTCTCTCACTTGTTGAGATACGCGCATAATTACCCCTCTTGCCGCCCCTTGCGTGCGGCGTTTTAGTTGCGGATATTATAACGCAGAACGGCGGATATTTCAACAGTTTACTTTCTTAAGGCGGCTTTGTATGAGAGAGACGGGGCGGGGAGGGCACACACTATGTTGTGGTGCGGCGGACTTTTTTGCCGACCAATCGAAATAAATGTGCATTAAACGCTTTTACTACGCTAGATGTTGTGGTATAATTTTTTCATAATGGATAATCGCGCGCGGCTTGCGCTTGCGCGCGTAAAGCACTTTGGTCGGGCTTGCGGGACGCGCGGTTGCGCGCTTCGGGTGTTCTCCGCCGCGCCGACCGTCGGGGTGAATGATGGCAGGTAACGATTACAAGGCAGGGGACATCCGTGTGCTCGAAGGACTGGACGCCGTAAGAAAGCGTCCCGGTATGTACATCGGCACGACGGGCGTCAAGGGACTGCACCACATCCTGTGGGAAATCATCGACAACAGCGTCGACGAAGTCGCCAACGGTTACGGCGACACGGTCACCGTGACCTTTCTCGACGACAATGTGGTGAGGGTGTCCGACAACGGCAGGGGTATCCCCGTCGACAAGCACCCCAAACTGCGCATAAGCGGCGTCGAAGTGGTGTTCACTCAACTCCACGCCGGCGCGAAGTTCGACAGCGGACAATACGCGTACTCGGGCGGTCTGCACGGCGTGGGCGCGTCGGTCACCAACGCGCTGTCGGAATGGCTGACCGTCGAGGTGCACCGCGATGGCAAGAAGTACCGTGCGGAATTCCATTCCCCCGAAGTGGGCGGCAAAATCAAGAGCGGCGTCATCAAAACCCCGTTGACTTTCGTCGGAGCGACCAAACAGAAAGGCTCCGTCGTCACTTTCAAAGCCGACGAGAGGGTGTTCGGCAAAGAGAAGTACGACTACGACACCGTCATCGACCGTATGCGCGAGGTCGCCTATCTCAACAAGGGTATCAAAATCGTCATTACCGACGAGCGCCTGCCCCTTTACGGCGGCACGGAGAGGAGCGACACCCTGTGCTACGCAGGCGGCATTGCCGACTATGTGCAGTACATCAACGAAGGGCGCGCCGTGCTGTACGACAAGCCCCTTTATGTGGAAGCCAAAGAGCCCAATTTCGAGGTGGCGGTCGCAATACAGCACACCGACAGTTACGCCGAGCACATCCATTCCTATGTCAACAGTATACCCACTCCCGAGGGCGGCACGCACGAGGTGGGATTCAAATCCGCCGTCACCAAGGTTTTCAACGAATTCGCACGCAAGAACAACATCCTGAAAGAGAAACAGCAGAACCTGCTCGGTGAGGATTTCCGCGAAGGTATGGTGGCGGTCATCACCGTCAAAATGCAGAATGTGCAGTTCGAGGGGCAGACCAAGAGCAAACTGGGCAACCCCGAGGTGCGTTCCAAGGTGGAGAATCTCGTGGCGGAAAGGCTCGAGGCTCTCATCGCAATGCGCGGATTCAAGTCAGCCGCCGAGAAAATCGTCGCCAAGGCAATGGGCGCGGCGCGCTCCCGCGAGGCGGCGAAGAGGGCGAAGGACATCGCGCGTCAGCAGAACAAACTCAACGGCTCGAACCTCGTGGGCAAACTGAGCAGCTGCACGGGCAAGAACGCCGCCGTCAACGAGCTTTTCATCGTCGAGGGCGACAGCGCGGGCGGCAGCGCGAAACAGGCGCGAGACCGCAGTTTTCAGGCAATTCTTCCTTTGCGCGGCAAGCCGCTCAATGTCGAGAAAGCACCGCTTGAAAAAATACTCGCCAACGAAGAAATTTCCACCATTATATCCGCGCTGGGCACGGGCATAGAACCCCAGTTCGAGATTGACGACCTCAAGTACGACAAGGTGATAATTCTCGCCGACGCCGACCAGGACGGCGCGCACATACGCGCCCTGTTGCTCACTTTCTTTTTCCGCTATATGCGTCCGCTCATCACCGAAGGTCATGTCTACATCGGTATGCCCCCGCTTTACAAAATGCAACGCAAGGACGAGGTGCGCTATTTCTACGACGACGCCGCTCTCGAAGAGGGCAGGAAAGAAATGGGCAAGAACGCGTTGCTTCAGCGTTTCAAGGGTCTCGGCGAAATGAATCCCGAGCAACTCTGGGAGACCACCATGGATCCCGCACACAGGACGCTGACCAGGGTGACCATAGAGGACGCCGCAGTCGCCGACAGGCGCATATCCGTGCTTATGGGCGACGACAGCGCCGTGCGAAAGGATTACATTTACCGCTACGCGGATTTCAACCGCGTGGACGACTTCGCCGTGGGCGGAGAGGACGACGGGAGGTAAAATATGGCAAAGAAATCTTCCCTTCCCGTGCGGGACAGCGTGATACTCGATGTCGTTTTCGAAGAGGTTATGCACAGCAGTATGTTGCCTTATTCCGAAAATGTCATCCTCGACAGGGCTTTGCCGAGGGTGGAGGACGGGCTCAAACCCGTGCAACGGCGTATACTCTACGCAATGCACGAAATGGGGCTGACTCCCGACAAGCCCTACAAGAAATCGGCGCGTATCGTCGGCGACTGTCTAGGCAAATATCATCCTCACGGCGACAGCTCGGTGTACGGGGCAATGGTCAGAATGGCGCAGCCTTTCGCGATGAGAATGAAACTCGTCGACGGACACGGCAATTTCGGGTCTGCCGACGGCGACCCCGCCGCCGCGATGAGGTACACCGAAGCGCGCATGAGTCCTCTCGCGCTGGAACTTCTGCGCGACCTCGACAAGAACACGGTGACCTGGAGTCCCAACTTCGACGACAGCCTCGAGGAGCCGAATATGCTCCCCGGCAGATTCCCCAATCTTCTTGTCAACGGCGCCAACGGCATAGCCGTCGGTCTTGCCACCAACATCCCGCCGCACAATATGAGCGAATCCATAGACGCGGTGGTCGCCGTCATCGACAATCCCGCAATCACGACGGCGGAATTGCTCAAAATCATTCCCGGACCCGATTTCCCGACGGGCGGTTTCATCATTCCCGTGGACAGCATGGAAAGCATTTACGAGACGGGCAAGGGCAGGATTAAAATCCGCTCCCGCCTGCACATCGAGGACGACGGCGGCAAGAAGAACATCGTCGTCACCGAAATGCCGTATCAGGTGTCCAAGGCGGAAGTGCTGAAGAAGATTGCCGACCTGCGCGATGAGAACAAGGAACTGCTCGGCGGCATAAGCGAAATCGTCGACGAGTCGGACAAGACGGGTATGCGCGCCGTCATCAAACTCAAGCGCGACACCGACGCGTCCAAAATCGTGGCGTTCCTGCTCAAGAAAACCTCGCTCGAAGTCGGTTTTTCCGTCAATATGGTGGCGATTGCCAACGGCAAGCCCGAGCAAATGGGGCTGAAAGCCATACTTGACTATTACATCGCCTATCAGCGCGATGTCATCGTGCGCCGCACCAAATTCGACCTCGACGCCGCAAAACAGCGCGCCGAGATAGTGCGCGGATTGCTTATTGCCATTCGCAACATCGACGAGGTCATCCGCATAATCCGCGCGTCGGAGTCCACGCAGAAAGCCAAACTCGCGCTGCGCGAGAGGTTCGACCTCAGCGACGACCAGGCGCAGGCAATCGTCGATATGCGCCTCAAGGCACTCACCCGTCTCGAGATTGGCAAACTCGAGGAAGAACTTGCCGAACTCGAGAAGAAAATCGCGCTGTACACCGCCATTCTCGCTTCGCCGCGCAGGCAGTATTCCGTAATCAAGGAAGAAATCCTGGCAATCAAGAAAGCGATGTCTTCCGAGCGCGTTTCCGTCATTCTTGGCGCCGACGAGGGCGACAGGGTGGAGATACCCACCGAGGACGAAGCGGTTGCGTACCGCGACGGCGTGCTGGTGACTTCGGCGGCGGGCACGGTGAGGTTTATGTCGCAGAAGAATTATTCCGCGCTTGTCGCCGAGGCGCGCAAGGCGGAGGGCGAATTGCCCGCCGACGCCGTCGCCGTCAACAACAAAGGCTGGATTCTGGCGTTCACCGACAGGGGCAACGCCGCCCGTCTCGACATCGGTTCGGCGCAGGAAAAACGGTGGAAGGAAAAGGCCGCGACGCTGTCGCAGTTCAATCCCGAAATCCACATCGACGAAAAACCCGTCAAAATCATGTTTTTCCCGTCCGCACCCGTCGGAGAGGTGATAATATACACCGAGAAGGGTATGGTCAAGCGCACCGAACTTGCCGAATTCGGCAGTATGCGCGGCGCGGGCACGGCAATGGCTCTTTCGGACGGCGACCGCGTCATCGGCGTGGAAGTCGTCGAGGAAGGCAAGAATGTGCTGGAGGTCACGCGCGACGGGTTGTGTCTCGTGTATACGACGAACGAGGTGCCCGTGCAGGGCAGAAAGGCGTCGGGCGTGCGCGGCATCAAACTCAACGACGGCGACGCCGTGGCGTATGCGGGGCAGGCGGACGACGAGGGCGAAATCATCGTCATGGCGACGACGGGACACCTCAAACGCGTCATATCCTCCACAATCGACCCCGGTTCGCGCTACAACAAAGGCGTCAAACTCATAGACCTCGCGGGCGGCAAGGTGTGCTTTGCCGGCACGGTGAAAATGCCGTACGACCTGTATGTCGTCACTCCCGCGGGCGCCGAAGTGGTCAACACCGAGGACATCAGGCTGGACACCCGCGTGACAAAGGGCAGGCAGGCGTTCAAGGCGGGTATCGTCGGCGCATACAAAATCATTGGTCAATAGTTCGCGGAGGGGCGGGAGAATATCGCAAATGAGAAAGATTGGTTTCGACAGCGAAATGTATATGCAAAAACAGTCCGAGCAGATTCTGGAGAGAATTTCGGGCTATGACAAACTGTATCTCGAATTCGGAGGGAAACTGTTCGACGACCTGCACGCCGCGCGCGTGCTGCCGGGCTTCGACAAGGCGGCGAAAATCAAACTCCTGCAAAAACTCAGGGACAAAGCCGAACTCGTCATCTGCATCAACGCGGGCGACATCGAGAAGAACAAGGTGCGCGCCGACTACGGCATCACCTACGGCAGCGAAGTGGAGCGCATGATCGACAACATCTCGGGCATGGGCATCTACATCAACTGCGTCGTCATAACGATGTTCGCCGACCAGCAGGCGGCGGTTGCCTATCAGCACAAACTCGAGAACAGGGGCGTCAAGGTGTATATCCACCGTCCCACAAAAGGTTATCCGCACGAAATCGACACCATAGTGTCCGACGAAGGTTACGGCGCCAACCCCTACATAGAGACCACGCGCCCCCTCGTCGTCGCCACCGCTCCGGGACCCGGCAGCGGCAAACTCGCCACCTGTCTCAGCCAGCTTTATCACGAATACAAGAGGGGAGTCAAGGCAGGGTATGCCAAGTTCGAGACCTTCCCGATATGGAATCTGCCCCTCGGACATCCCGTCAATGTGGCGTACGAAGCGGCGACCGCAGACCTGAAGGATGTCAACAAGGTGGACAACTTCCACCTCGAAGCGTACGGACAAATGGCGGTCAACTACAACCGCGACATCGATGTGTTCCCCGTCGTGCGGAGCATACTCACCAAGATTTCCGACAGCGAACTGGTCTACCGTTCCCCCACGGATATGGGCGTGAATATGGCGGGGTACTGCATTGTCGACGACGAAGCGTGCGTCGAGGCCAGCAAGCAGGAAGTCATACGACGCTACTACAAAGCCCTCGTCGATTTCAAGAACGGCACAGCCAAGCCGTCCACCGTGCAGCGACTGGAATTCCTCATGTCGCGTCTGGGCATTTCGCCGTCGGACAGAAAGGTGGTCGCGGCTGCCGACGACAAGAGTCAGGCGTGCGGCGGCGTTGGCGCGGTGGCAATCGAACTTGCCGACGGCAGAATTGTCACGGGGCGCAATTCCGAGATTATGAGCGCGTCGGCGGCGTGCGTGTTCAACGCCGTCAAGGCGCTTGCGGGCATGGACGACATAAGGCTGATTTCGCCCTATGTCATAGGACCCATACTCGATCTCAAGACCAAAATCCTCGAGGAAAAGGAGAACACCCTCACCCTCGACGAAGCCCTCATCGCGCTGTCGATATGCGCGGCGACCGACCCTTCCGCCGCCCGCGCGATAGAGAAACTGGTGGAACTGAAAGGCTGCGAGGCGCACTCCTCCCACATGCTTCACAAGGCGGACGAGAACCCGTTCAGGAAGCTGGGGCTCAACCTCACCTGCGAGCCGGAGTTCCTCACCAACGATTTGTTCAACAACTGAAATCGCGGGTTTAGCGCGCGGAATGTGCGCATAAACCCCGAGTTCCGACGAAATGTCCGCGAGCGGCTCACCCCGAGGTTATGCGATGACGACACGGCAAAAGGACGCAAAGGCGAGGCTCGACAAGGAGAGCAGAACCAAAATCGCGCTCACCGCAACGGCGGGCGCGGTCAACCTTGCACTCGGTATCGTCAAACTGTACGCGGGCGTGTTCACCCACAGCATAAGCATAATCGGCGACGGCATAAACAACTTCGGCGATGTCTTCTCCAACGCGGGCGCGACGGTGGGATTCGCCGTCGAGAACAGGAAGCCGTCGGAGAGATTCCCTTTCGGTTACGGCAGGGTGGAATATGTCGTGGCGTTCCTGATGTCCATAATCGTGGTCGTCGTGGGGTGCGTGTTCGCCTATTCCGCGCTCGACCGCTTTTTCTACAGGCAGATCGTCACATTCGCGTGGGCGCAGTTCTGGCTGGTGTTCGCGACGGTGTTCGTCAAGATCGGTCTCGCCGTCCTTTTCGGGCTGTTGCACAAAAAAATTCCTTCGGAAGTATTGAAAGCGCAGCAAATTGACAGTATACTTGACTCACTCGTGACGGTGTTCGCGCTCCTCGGGCTTTTCCTTTACCGCTATATATCTTTCCCCGTGGACGCGGTAATCGCGCTGGTCATCAGCGTCATGCTCATTGCCGCGGGTGTGAAGTTGTTGGTGTCGTCGTTCGCGCGACTGATGAACGCGCGCGACGACCTGCGCACGGACGGGCTCGTCAGGCTCGCGAAGGCGCAGAAAGGAGTGCTCGACGCGACGGCGCGAGTCTACGATTTCGGTAGAAACCGCGCCGAAGCCAATGTCGGGCTGTCTTTCTCGGACGAAGTCGGAGAGGAAGACAAAAACCTTGTAAGGGAAAAAATCGCCGCCGTTGCGGCGAATAAGGGAATAAAAGTCACATTCGTCGGTTACGAAGCCCCCGTTGCCGCCGACGGCGGAGAGGGGGAGGACGGAGAGGAGAGCACGGCGCGCGACGACGCGGACGCCGCTCCGACCGACGCGAAGGAGGAAAAATGAAACCCGAAGACGAAACCAGAGTCGACGAAACGACGGCTTCCGCTCCGACGGCGGAAGAGACCGCCGCGGCGGAGAATACCGCCGCCGCCGAGGGCGCTCCCGCTCCCGCGGAAAACGAGGAGGATTATTTCGCGCCCGTCGAAGTGCCCCTCAAGAAACCCCGCGTCAAGAGAAAGGATTTGCCCCCCGCCGAGCGCAAACGCCGCAACATCAGGGACATCGTCATCACCTGCACGGTGTGCGGAGTCATCCTCGTGTTCTTTGCCGTGCTCGCACTTTGCAGTTTTGTCGGCTACACGGGCAACTACGATTACATAGAAAACACCGTCGAGGCACTCCCCGAAGGTTACAGCGATTTCGAAGTGACCTACGACAGCGACCTCGGCTATTATGTCTTCTCGCCCAAGGAAGGCGCGAGCGTGAAGGATTTCACCGTGTTGCAGCTGACGGATGTCCACATCGGCGCGGGCGCGTTCTCCGCTCAGAAGGACAGGTGGGCGTTGCAGGCGGTCGCCGATACAATCACCGCCGTTCAGCCCGACCTCGTCATCGTGACGGGCGATGTCGCTTATCCCGTGCCGTTCCAGGCAGGCACTTTCGACAACCAGCGCGAAGCGGATATGTTCGGCGAACTGATGACCAAACTCGGCGTCTACTGGACGGTGGCGTTCGGCAACCACGACACCGAAGCGTACAGCCTGCACGACCGTGACGAAATAGGCGACTACTACTTCGAGAAAGCAACGAGCGGCGAGTGGGACAAGTGCCTCTTCCGCAAGAATCCCGAGGGCGTCGACATCTCGGGCGTGGGTAACGATATGATTCTGCTCGAGGATTCAGGCGGCAAAATCGTCCATTCTTTCGTCACGCTCGACTCCCACTCCTACACCGACGGCGACTACTTCGGCATTGCGTGGAAATACGACAACATCAAGGACGACCAGGTGCACTGGTACGCTTCCGAAATCAAGAGACTGTCCGAAATCAACGGCAACGCCGAGGGCAAGTTCATTCCCAGCACCGTCTACTTCCACATTCCTCTCCGTGAGTACGGTGTGTACTACGACGCCGCGAAAGCCGGCGCGGACAATGCGGAGAAACTCTTCGGCGAGGCGGGCGAGAGCGGCGAGAAATCCTATCCCGGTATGTACAACGACATCCTCTTCGAGACGATGATACTGTACAACGGACAGGGCACTTTCTGCGGCCACGACCACTACAACACCTATTCGCTCAGCGTCACCGAGACGGTGCATTACAACATCGACGACGAGGGCATTATGGTGCCCGTCGAGGTCACGGACCGCGCGACGGCGGAATATTCCGCAAGCGGCACCGTGCGCCTCACCTACGGTATGAGCATAGACTATCTCGCCTATGTCGGCATTGCCAACAAGGTCGAGCAGCGCGGCGGCACGGAAATAAAGGTGTCGATGACGGACGGCACGATTGCGCTCCGTCAGCGCAAGCTCGTTGAGCTCGCCGAGAGCGCGAACGCTCGGTTCTACTGAGCCGCGGACACAACACGCATATACGACTGATGACGGAGGGTGCGCTTCCCGATGAGGGAAGCCGCGCCCTTCTCGGTCTTTCCGGACGGGGCGCCGAAGCGCCCGAGGAGAAGCCATGAGAGTAAAGAACAGAGCCGACATTCCCGCGCAGTACAAATGGCGCACCGAGCAGATTTTCCCTTCCGACGAAGCGTGGGAGGAATCCTATTTCGCGGTCGGCGAAAGCATAGGCAAAATATCCGCGTACAACGGCAGACTCAAGGACGACGGCACAATCAAGGAATGTCTCGACCTCGACACGCGGCTGGGGCACGATGTCGTCAAATTGTATCACTACGCGCACCTCAGGCACGACGAGGACACCCGCGTCGCGCTGTATCAGGGCATGAAGAGCAGGGCGGAGCAGCTGTATGTGCGCTATTCCACGCTGACGTCCTTCGTCACTCCCGAGCTGTCCGAACTCTCCGTCGACGAACTGAAACGCCTTGCCGACGACAAGCGCTTCGCCGACTATTCGGTGTATCTGGGCGAGATAATACGCCAGAAGGATGTCATCTTATCCAAGAAGGAAGAAAAGATACTGCGCGAAGCGGGCATCTTCGCGGGGGCGTCGGACGATGTGTTCAATATGTTCGACAACGCCGATGTCAAATTCCGTCCCGTTCCCGACGGCAAGGGCGGCACGATCGAAATGAGTCACGGCGTGTATTCGCAGCTGTTGCAGAACCCCGACAGGGAGATACGCCGCGCGGCGTTCGAGAGTATGTTCGAAGCCTACCGAGACCACATAAACATGCTTGCGGCAAACTACGCCGGCAATGTCAACAAGGACTGGTTCTTTGCCAAGGTCAGGGGATTTTCGTCCTCGCTCGACCGCGCCATGTTCGCCGAGAATGTTCCGCCCACCTGTTATGCGAAACTGCTCGCGACGGTCGGCAAGGGCACCAGAACCCTGCACGCGTACATCGCCCTGCGCAGGCGACTGCTCGGCGGCGAGTTGAATATGTACGACCTGCATGTGCCGCTCGTCGGCGCCGTCAAAAGCAATGTAAAGTACGAAAAGGCGGTTGAGACAGTCAAATCGGCGCTTAAAGTTATGGGTAGGGAGTACAGCGACATTCTCGCCAAGGCGTTTGAGGACGGCTGGATAGATGTGTACGAGAACAAGGGCAAGCGCAGCGGCGCGTACAGTTCGCATTTCTACGGCGAACATCCCTATGTGTTGCTCAACCACACGGGCACCACTCACGACACCTTCACGATAGCGCACGAGCTGGGGCACGCCTTGCACAGTTACTATTCCGCTGCCGCCCAGCCCGAACAGAAAGCCGACTACGAAATCTTCGTCGCCGAGATTGCTTCCACCGTCAACGAGGTGCTGTTGCTCAAATACCTTCTCGGCAAGTCCGACGGCGAAATGCGCAAATACCTGTTGTCCTATTATCTCGATATGTTCAGGACGACGATTTTCCGTCAGACTATGTTCGCGGAGTTCGAGGCGGAGGCGCACGCAATGGCGGAGCGCGGCGACCCGCTCACCGCTGACGCCCTGTCCACGGTGTACTATGCGCTCAACAAGAAATATTACGGCAGGGCGGTCAGGCACAACGACCTCATCAGATACGAATGGGCGCGCATACCGCATTTCTTCACGGCGTTCTATGTCTACAAGTACGCCACGGGACTGACAGCGGCGGTGACCATTGCCGACAACATTCTGAAAGGCGGCGAGGAATACTTCGCGAAGTACCGCGCTTTCCTGTCGGCAGGCGGCAGCCTGCCTCCGCTCGACATTCTCCGTCTTGCCGATGTCGACCTCGAGACGGACGCGCCCTACGAGCGCGCGATGAAGGAATTCGCCGACACGCTCGCCGAATTCGAAAAGTGCACGGTGGGCGCCGAATGAGGGGCGCTCGGACAAAACTCCCGCTCTTGCTTGCCGTCGTCGCGGCGCTGTGCGCCTTGCCTTTGCTCACCGCTTGCGACGAGAGGGGCAGGACGGAATATTCCGAGTCGCGCACCGCGACGGTGTATGTGTATTCCGTGGAAGAGACGGAGGGAGAGACCGTCGTGCGCGTTTCGGCTTCCGAGACGGAGAATGTGCTGGCGACGGTGTCCTGTATTGCCGAGGAATACTATCATCCCGACGGCGCTTTTTATCAGGCGGACGAGCTTACCCTCACTCTTGCGGCGGAGGATGTCCGCGCCGCCGTCGACGGATATTTCGCGGAAAACGGTATTCCCGCGCCCGCGGGCGGGTTGAAATTGTATTTCGACTATGCTACAATGAACGGGCGCGTGCTTTCGGACGGCGAAGTCGCGGTGTCGGACGGGTATTACATTCACACCGCCGAAGAGGACGCCGAAGGCAATCTCACGCTCGGGCTTACGCTTCGCAGCGAATATTATCCCGCGTGGTACGCGGCGGCGGCGGGCGTCGCGCTGTCGGTGATTGTCATCGCGGCGGCGGCTGTCGTGTGCGCGAAAGCACTCGGGAAGAAAGGGTAAATTATGGCTGAAGAAAGGACATCGGACAGCACCAGAAAAATCGCACGGTCCATGCCGTACAACGCCGACGCGGAGTCGGCGCTGCTCGGCAGTATTCTCATAGACGCCAGGGCGGCGGACGACATCGTTCCCACCATGAACGAAAGCGATTTCTTCATCAAGCAGAACAGGATTGTTTTCGGCGTGATGAAGGAATTGCAACTGCGGCTTATGCCCATTGACACCGTGTCAGTCTCCGACAGACTGGGGCAGACGGGGCAACTCGACGAGGTGGGCGGACTGGAGTATCTGACGCAACTTGCCGAGAGCGTGCCGTCGTCGGCGGGTGCGGAGCATTACGCCGAAATTGTCAAGCGCGACGCGCTGACGCGCCGCGTCATTTACGCCGCCACCAACATAATCGACAACGCCTACAAGAGCGACACGGGCACGGGCGCGCTGGAATTTGCCGAGCGCGAGATTTTCTCCGTCGCCGAAGAGACCACCGAGAAGTCGCTCGAGCAGGTGAAAACGGCGCTCAAGGAAGCCCTCGAGAACATAAACGACATACAGAACAACAAAGTGCCGCAGAACATCGTCAACAGCGGTTTCGAGTCGCTCGACAAAATGACGAAAGGCTTCAAGCCGGGCGAACTTATTCTCATTGCCGCCCGTCCGTCCGTCGGCAAGACGGCGCTTGCGCTCAACATCGCCGCGAATGTCGTCGGCGACCGTGGCAACAAGAAGCATTACGGCGGCAAGAAAACCGTCGCCATATTCTCCCTCGAAATGGACGCGGCGCTGCTTGCCAAGAGAATTTTGTCCTATGTTTCGGGAGTGCCCATTTCGCACATGGACACCCCGGGCGCGATTTCCACAATCGAGGACTCCCGAATCATGCGCGCATATCACAGCCTTTACGAATCGGGGCTGTATATCGACGACTACAAACTCAACGCCCCGGGCGATGTGCTTTCCAAATGCCGCCGTCTCAAACGCGAACGCGGGCTCGACCTCGTCGTCATCGACTATCTACAACTCATGACGACGGGCAGGGATTACGACAACAACCGTCAGCAGGCGGTCAGCGATATGTCCCGAAACATGAAACTGTACGCAGGCGAACTGGGAGTGCCCATAGTGGTGCTGTCGCAGATGTCCCGCGATGTCGAAAAACGCGACGACCATTCTCCCAAACTCAGCGACCTGCGCGAGTCGGGCGCAATAGAGCAGGACGCCGATGTGGTCATGTTCCTGCACAAACCGTCGCAGTTCAATCCCGCCATGCCCGAGGATGTCGTGCAACTGATAGTGCGCAAGAACAGGAACGGTCCTGTGGGCGAAATCGACCTCAAGTGGCAGGGCGACACGACCACATTCAGCGAATACGGGCGTGACGAGCTCGCCGAAGCCAAGGAGAAAATCCGTAACGACGCGCAGGAGAAGGAAGCCGAACGCCGCGCCGCCGAAGCGGAGAAAAAGGAGAAGAGCACCGCTGCGCCTGCGTATTCCGAAGAGGACATCGCAGTCGGAGAGGAAAGCGAAGGCGAGAACAGAGTGCGTTCCTTCGGCGAAGCCGCCCCCGCTCCCGCCGCTCAGGAATCCGCCTTCGAAAACGCGCAAGCGGAAAGCGCGGAAAATATGTTCGACGACACCGCGCCCTCGGAAGACGAAGGACTGCCGTTCGACGACAATGCGAACGGAGACGACGACGAACTGCCGTTCGACAGGGGAGATGTGTTCGAGATGAAGAGGGACGAAACCCCGTCGGAGGAATATCCCGCCGACGCGGAAGAGGGCGTGCCTCTGCCCGACGACGGGGATGTGCCGCCCGAGGACGAGGAATACACCGACCCGTACGACGACGGAGACGACTCTCCGTCCGACGGCGAACTGGACTATTGACATTCCGCAGTACGCAACGACCTGACCGAAACCCGCGCAACCCGCGGGTTTCGTCGTTTTCGGCGATTTTCATCGGCAAACGCCGCCGTGCGCGCCGCGGCTTTGGCTTTGTATGCTTTCTTTCCGCGGCGTGATTGTGGTCATACGCGCTTCCTTTCCATGACGGGATTGTGGCTTTATGCGCTTTCTTTCCGCGGCGGGGCTTTCGGCCGAATCGGCGTGCCGTTTCCGTTTCGACATTGCGTGTCCGACGCGAGAGGGGAAAGGAAAACCGTCGGAGCGGAGGAGGGGCGCGGGAGAGCATAGCCCGCCGCGCACGCGCATAGTGTGAAGTATGTTCATACGGGAAATGCTGGACAAATTAGACAGGGGCGACGATTTCGCGCCCTATGTCGTAACACTCGTGGGCGGAAAGGGCGTTGCGGTCAGCGGCGTGAAGAGAGTGCTTTCCGCCTCCGATACGGAAATCCGACTCAGCGTGCCCCGCGCCGTTGTAAAGGTGACGGGCGAAGGGTTGTCGCTTGCCGAGATAGGAGGAGGAGACGCTTATGTCACGGGGCGCGTCGTCGGTGTGGAAGCGCAGTAGCGGCGGGATATTGCCGCGTATTGCCGCGCGGTTGTCGGACTTGAAAGTGCGTTCCCGCGTGCGACTCGAAAGGGTTGTCGACGCGGAGGAGAGCGCCGCGGACGACCGTGCCGCCGACCGCGGCGCGTTTTCCACCTCCGAAAAGGACGAAATCGGCAAAAATCTGCAATCTAACCGCGTGGAATCCTCTGGCGAAAGACGCGGGAAATCCCGTTTTGTCCGTAGTGCGGCGAGATTTTTTCACCGTGAAAACCGCCTTTCCGAGAAGAGCACGGACGGGGAGGACGGCGGGAGGGGGAGTCGTCATTTGTGGCGCGGAGCGCGCGGGCAATCGGGTGCGAAATCCTCGTCGTTGCCGCGCGAAAGAAAGCGTATCGCCGCGGAAAAAGTGCCTTTTTCGGTGACGGAATTCGAGGTGTACGGGCTGAACCACGCGAGATTGCTGTCGCTGTTGTCGGAAGCGGCGCACATCCGCCGCGTGCGTTCCGAGGGACGGGTGTTCGGCTTTTCGGCGGCGTCGCGCGACAAGGCGAAGATTGTTGCAATATTGGATACCCTATGCTATGATTATAAAATAAAACGCGAGCGTGGGATTGTGCTTTCCCTCATCGGCGCGTGCCGTAGAGCGGGCGTGGTGTGCGGGCTGATTGCGACCGTCGTCGCGGTTGCGGTGTTTCCCAACGCCGTCACTTCGGTGGAGTGCGTCGGAGAATGGAACTCCGACATTGCACGCATACTATCCGACAACGGTATCGTCGAGGGGAGCGTCCTCTTTTCCTTCGACGGCGCGGCGGTTGCCGAACAGTTGCGCGCTCTCGACGGGGTGGTGTACGCTTCCGTCGAGAAGGTGGGCACGCGCGTGTGCGTGGAAGTGCGCGCGGAGCACCGTTCCGATTCATTCATCGGCGTGGCGGGGGCTTCCGTCACGGCGACGAAACGGGCAATGGTGACGCGTGTGGTCGTCTTTTCGGGCACGGCGGCGGTGGGTTACGGCGACATCGTGTCGGCGGGCGACGAGCTCATCGGCGGTTATCTCACCGTCGGAGAGGAAAAGGTGCCCTCGGCGGCGGCGGGCGAGGTGTACGGCATGACCTACACCGAGTATTCGCGGTTTTTCCCCGACACCGAGATAACGGCGGTGAAAGGGGCGAGCAAAACCTACACGCGCCTGACCTTCGGACCTCAGACGCCCGTTGCGCCCGAGTCGCCTTTCGAGGACTACATACTCGAGACGACCGTGACCCGCAACAATCTGCTGGTCGGATATTATGTGCACACATTCCGTTTCACGGAAGTGACATACGCCGAAAGCGAGAACACGCGCACGGAAGAGGAGATGAAATCCCTCGCCTTTTCCGACGCGGTGACCCTGCTTCCCGCGGGGGCGACGGTGATGTCGGCGACGACCGCGGCGACGCGCGTCGACGGCGGTACGCTGGTGAAAGTGACAATCGCGGCGGAGGAAAGGATAGACTCCGCGCCGAAATGAGATGAAAGTGACAAAAGAATTCACAATTGACGATTACGACGCGTTCAGGGCGGTTTTCGGCGGGCTGGACGGCAATGTCCGTTTGCTCGAAGAGGCGTTCGGCGTGTCTTTTCGCGTCAATGCCGATTGTCTGAAGATAAGCGGCGAGGAAGAGGGCGTGGAAAAGGCGCAGGCGGCGGTTGCGGCGCTTGCGGAATTGTCGGAGAAGTGCACCGTCGGCGAGAAACAGATAAAAGCCGTCGTCGACATGCTGGAAAAAGGCAGGGAGGACATAGTCGAAAGTCTGTCGGCTTCCGTCGTGGGCGGGCGCGGCAAGAGCGTGCGTCCGAGGAGCGCGGGGCAGGCGGACTACTGCGACGCCATACGGCGCAACACCATAGTTTTCGGCATAGGTCCCGCGGGCACGGGCAAGACATATCTCGCCGTCGCCTTTGCGGTGGAAGCCCTGCGAAAACGGGAAGTCGAGAGGATTATCCTCACCCGTCCCGCCGTCGAAGCGGGCGAAAAACTGGGCTTTCTCCCCGGCGACCTCACCGAAAAGGTGGACCCGTATCTCCGTCCGCTTTACGACGCGTTGCAGGACCTCATGGGCGAGGGCTATCAGCGCGCCATGGAGCGCGGCACGGTGGAGATTGCTCCGCTTGCCTATATGCGCGGGCGCACCCTCAACAAGAGTTTCATCATCCTCGACGAAGCGCAGAACACCACCTGCGAGCAGATGAAAATGTTCCTTACTCGTCTCGGCGAGGGCAGCAGAATGGTGATTACGGGCGACGACACTCAGATAGATTTGCCGCGCAATGTCACGAGCGGACTCAAGGACGCGGAGCGTGTTCTCAGGGAAGTCAAGGACATCGCGGTGGTGCGGCTCGGGTGCGGCGATGTGGTCCGTCACGGGCTGGTGAGCAGGATAGTGCAAGCCTACGAAAAGGCGGACGAAGAGGCCGCGCGGTCGGCGCGCACTACGGATTTACGCAAAGAAGAAAACGGCGTTGCGGACGACACCGCGACGGCGTCGGAGGCTGAAAAATGCTGAGAAAAAGTTATGTCGATATGACGAGCATAGAGAGGGCGGCGTTCGACCACCGCAAAAAGGTGCTGATAACTTTCGGCAAGACCTATCCCGCGGCGCTCGTGCTGTCCGTGTTGCTCACACTGTTCGGCATTTTCGTGACGGGCGACTTCAAGGCGTCGTTCACTCCCGAAATTGCGACGGCGACGAGCGGTCTTTTCGCGCTCAACGCTTTCATGTTCGTGGTGCTTTTCTTCGCCTCGTACGCCAAAGCCGAGCCGGGCACTCCCGCGGGACGCGACTTTTTGCTGTGCGTGTCGATGGTGGCGGTGACATACATGATTGCCGTTCCCACCTGCGCGAAACTGGACGCCTACGCGTTGCCGCTCAGTCTCGGCGCGCTGGTTATGGCGGAACTCAGCAACCGCAGGAACGCGGTCGCCGTAACGCTGGTTACGGGCGGTATGCTGTTGTTGCTGTTCGTGTCCGGGGTCAACGATTACGCCGCCAAGATGACGGACATCACCGTGTCCGTGCTCGGAGGATTCGTCGTCGCTCTCACCGTGGGCGAACTGAAAAACAAACATCTTTCCCGTTTCAAATTTCTGCTGGCGGCGTGCGGCGCGTCTTTCGTGGTGGTGCCTTTCGTCGTGCTTTGCAACCTCGCAATGGGCAGGACGGATATGTCTCTCGTGTTCAATCCTCTGTGGGCGTACTGCGCGGCGCTCGGCGCGGTGGTGGTGTTCACTCCCGTGGTCGCCGTGTTCGAAGGCATATTCAACATCGCCGACGACTTCAGACTGGACGAACTCACCAACCTCAATCAGCCTCTTCTCAAGAGACTGGCAAGCGAAGCCCCCGGCACATTCAACCATTCGCTGGTCGTGGGCAACCTCTCCGAGGCGTGTGCCCAGGCAATCGGCGAGAATCCGCACCTCGCCCGCGCCGCGGCGTACTATCACGACATCGGCAAACTCAAAGCCCCGATATTCTTCTCGGAAAACCAGTCCGACTACAACCCGCACGACGAACTCGTGCCCGAGGTCAGCGTGAGCATGATAACGGCGCATACGGTGTTCGGCGAAATCCTCGCCAAACAATACCGCCTGCCCCCCGAAATCGTCGCCGTCTGCCGCGAACATCACGGCACCTCGCCCGTAGGATATTTCTACCGCAAGGCCCTCAATCTCACCGAGGAGGGCGATTTGTCGGTGGGCAACTATCAGTATCCCGGTCCCAAACCCCAGAGCAAGGTTTCGGCGATAATCATGATTGCCGACACCGTCGAGGCTGCCATGCGCGCGTACACCCCGCCGGACAAGGAGGAGTTCGTCACCCGCGTGAACAAACTCGTCGACGAAAAACTCGCGCTCGGGCAGTTTGACGAGTGTCCCATAACGCTCAGCGAACTCGCCGTCATCAAGAGCACCATCATCGAGACTCTTCCGCGCGTCCAGCACGGCAGGGTGGCGTACGAAAAGGGAGAAAAGAAATCGTAATGGTCAGTCTCTCACGCGCAACGCGCTCCGAAAAAAAGACGGCCGCAAAGGTGGAGAAAGCCGTGCTTTCCGTTCTGGGTCAGAGCGACATCTTCGTGGTGTACGCCGATGTGGCGTCCGAGGACGAGATAAGGACGCTCAACTGTGACAGCAGGGGGGTGGATTCCGTCACCGATGTGCTGAGTTTTCCCGCCTTCGAAGGACTGAGACTCCCCGCGGTCAAAGCCGATTTCACGGCGGGGGATTTCGACGGCGGCAGGGTGGCGCTCGGCGACATAATGATTTGCCGCGCCCGCGCCGAGGAACAGGCGGAGAGATTCGGACATTCCTACGAGCGGGAGTTCGGCTATCTGCTTTGTCACGGATTGCTGCACCTGTTCGGGTTCGACCACATTCAACCCGACGAAGAGAAGATTATGACCGAGACCGCCGAAAGAATAATGACGGCGGCGGGTATCACGAGAGATTTCCGCGGCGGACGCTTCGGGAAAAAGAGGAAAGAAAAAGTTGAGTAAATTCGGTTTCGTTTGCATTGCGGGACTGCCCAACGCCGGCAAGTCCACTCTCATCAACGCCCTGGTGGGCGAAAAGGTCGCCATAGTTTCGTGGAGACCGCAGACGACGCGAAACAAAATTCTCGGCGTCACGGGCGGGGACGGCTGGCAGGCGGCGTTCATCGACACCCCCGGCATACACGACGCCCGCAACAAACTGGGCGAGTATATGATGAAGTCGGTGGCGGGCGCGCTCAAGGATGTGGATTGCGTGCTTTATGTCGTGGACGCGTCGCGCGGACTGCGCAAAGAGGACGCGAAATTCCTCGAAACGAACAGCGGAAAATATCCCGTCGTCGTCGCCGTCAACAAACAGGACGCCGTCACGCAGACCACGCTTTTCGAGACGCTGTCGGCGCTGACTGCGTATCCCGAAATCAAAGCCGTCGTGCCGATGTCGGCAAAGCGCGGCGACAACCTCGACGACCTCAGGAAGGAACTCGTCGCCCTGCTTCCCGAGGGCGAGCCGATGTTCCCCGAGGATATGTACACGGACAGTTCGCTGAGGTTCATGGCGGCGGAAATCGTGCGCGAGAAAGCCCTTTACCTGTTGGACAAGGAAGTGCCGTACGGCATAGGAGTGTACATTCAGAAGTTTTCTTTCAGGGAAAATCAAGGAATCTGCGACATACTTGCCGATGTGGTGTGCGAAAAGCAGTCGCACAAGGCAATCGTCATCGGCAAAGGCGGCGCGACCCTGAAGAAAATCGGGGAAGCGGCGAGGGCGGACCTCGAACAACTCGTCGGGTGTCAGGTGTACCTCGAACTGTATGTCCGCGTCAAGAGCGAATGGCGCGACAGCGAGTTCCTGATGAGAGAACTGGGGTACGACCCCAAGGACCTCAAGGACTGAAAGCGGTGTTTATACGGCGTTTTCGCCGCGTGAAACCCGTAATATGCGACAAACCCGTGCGGTGGCGAGAGCGCGTGCGCGGGTGCGGATAAAAGGCGCGGGGCGGCACAAACTACTGCCATGCTCGGAAAGAACGAACTTTGGAAGATGTTTGAAAGAAGCGGCAGCATAGTTTTCTACAATGCCTACCGTGCCCTCGACGATAAGAGAAAAAATGGACAAAAAAGTCAGGGCAATAGTGACGAGAGCCGTTCCTTATAGGGAAGCCGACCTCATACTCACTCTGGTTTCTCCCGAAGAGGGAAGGCTCACCGCGTCGGCGAAGGGTTGTCTCAAACCCCGCGCCAAGTTGCGTTACGCCGCGTCCATTATGAATTTCGGCGAATATATGTTGTCGGGCAAGGGCGACAGGTATGTCGTCACCGATTGCGTGCAGTACGATTCCTTCTCGGTGCTGACGGAGGACCTCGGGAAATATTACGCGGCGTGTTTCGTGCTCGAACTGCTGACCAGACTTTCCCCCGAACCGCAGCCGCAGCTTTTCTTGCACGCGGCGGAGTGCCTGCGCGATATGGCGTACGGCGGCGCGGGAGCGCCCGAAGCGGCGTGCGATTTCATGAAAAACGCGCTCGCCGACAACGGCAGTTGTCCCGATTTCTCCACTTGCGCGGCGTGCAGGTGCGTGCTGGACGGCGCAGCCGTCTTTACCGAAAGCGAAGGCGTGGTGTGTCCGCATTGCGCCCCGCAGGACGGAATAGCTATAGACGCGGTGACGCGCGCCTACATAGCGGGGGAGCGGAGAGACATCCCCGCGGAACTCAAGACAAGGTCAATAATGTTGCTTGCCGACCTCGTTCAGCGTATGCTGGGCGTCAGGGCGGACAGCACCTATTTCAGGGAGATAAAATGAAAAGAAAGTTTGCCGCTTTCGTGATTGTGGTAGTCGTTCTGGCCGCTCTCGCGGCGACGCTCGTCGGGTGTGACAAAGCCACCCGTCTTGGCGACATTTTTGTCGGCTACGAGTCTGCGGGCGAAATCACCCGCGCCGAGTTGCAGCTCACTCTGCCCACCGGGTGGAATGTGCTCACCGACAGCACCGCATACGCCGATTCCGACATCGGCTATTCGAGCACGCTCGACGCTTACATAGTCGTCAACGACGCAGGATCGCTCAACATAGCGCAGGCGGACGACGACAAACAGGCCGTGTTCCTGCTGCGCGACAGCGCGGGCAATCCCACGGCGAGCGGCATTTCCGCAATCAAGGTTTACGGCGTGCTCGCCCTCATCCGTTTCAACAACGGCACGGCCTCCGTCATAAATCTCGAGAACGGCAAAGTCGCACTCAGAGCGGACGCCACGACGGGCGTAACCAAGGAAGTCTCTTCCGCGGTCGCCGTCCTCGACGACGAACTCGTCGCCGTAAATCCCGCCTATTCGACGGTGTGCAGCGGCACCGACTACACCCCCGTTTACAGGGCTTCCACGGGCGAACTCGTGTGCAAGGTCTACAACGCGGGCGGTTCGCTCGACGGCGTTTTCGGCTTCGACGGCAATTATGTTATGGTGGAAAACAAGTCGGGCACTTCCACGGCGCAGGAATATTCGACCTACCTCTACGCCGTGCCCGAGCGTGCGGGCGCAAACCTCGATATGACGGCTTCCGCCGCCTGCACCTACAACCGCGTGTCGGAGAAGGAAAGCTATTACAGCGAGGCCACCTATCTCGGCGACGGCAGATTCTATGTCCACGAGGAGTGGACGGTGAACAGCACCGACGATTACACCTACTCCTACGACGGCGACTATTACAAGGTCTACCGCTACATCGTCACCCCCGCAAACGGGGAGAGGACGGCGTACAATTCGTCCTACTACTTCCTAAACTGCGTCAACGCCTATTTCACCAACGGATCCGACAGGTGCGTCGTCGCTCCCAGTTCTTTCCTGCAGGCGGGATACATTTATTCGTCCTTCGGGCTGTATGTCCCCGAAAGCAAGGAAGCCGAGTACGACCAGTTTGTTCTGGACTACGACCTCAACATCGTGCTTTCGCTCACCAACAACTGGGGTATCAAACTCGATTATGTCGAGAGGGACAGCATAGGCGTGTACGACCTGCTGTTGCAGTATCAGGACGGCTACGGTTTCGCGCCGCTCATGCCCAGCGCGCTCCGCGTGTACGACTATGAAGGCAAGGTGGTCATCGAGGAGAAGGAATATCCGCTGACCGCCGTGAGTATGCACGACGGCATGATACTCGCAAAGACCGAGAAGGACGACAAGGAACTTTACGGGGCGTTCGACATGAACGGCGAACTGGTCATCCCGTTCGAGTACAGTTCGATCGAGCCTTTCCGCGGCTATTACACCTATGCGGTGCGCGCGTCGGACGGCGCCGCCGTACTGCTCGGCAAGGACGGCTCCGTGCTCGAATATATGAGCGACGGCGAGACCAAACCCCTCGCCGACATAGCAAAGACCAGCAAGAATGTGGCGATAAAGAAACGCGGGTGCTATATGTACTCGACGACGACCACCGACGCCGACGGCAATTCCGTCACACTGTACGGCATAAAGAATTTCCGCTCCGACCTCGGCTCCAACACCGTGCTCGAAGCGCAGTTCGTCAAGGGTTGCACCCTCTATGCGCCGTCGCTCGACGAGAACAGCGTGTTCGTGTTCGGGCAGACCGAGGAGGGAGGCCCCGTCAAGGTTTACAGGCTGTTGTCCGACGGCGGCGCCGAGAAGAAGGGCACCATACCCGACTGGGCGTGGGGCGTGATCGGTGCGGCGTGCGTGGTCGTGCTTGCGGGCGCGGTGACGGGCGCGGTGTTCGCAGTCAGGGCGAGCAAGAAGCGTAAAGCGGGTGCCGACGGTGCCGACTCCGCGGCGGAGTGAGGAATGGAAACGCGAATTGTCGGTGCAGAAGAAGGACTTGACGAAGCCGTTTCGTTGATTAAAAGCGGCGAACTTGTCGTCATCCCCACGGAAACGGTGTACGGCCTCGGCGCCGACGCTTTGAACCCCGAAGCCGTGAAAAAGATATTCGAAGCAAAGGGCAGACCTCAGGACAACCCGCTCATCGTGCATATATCCCGAGTGGAGCAGGTGAAGACAATCGCAAGGGAAGTGCCCGATGAGTTCTATGCGCTGGCGGAGAGATTCATGCCGGGACCGCTCACGGTGGTGCTGGAAAAATCCGACGCGGTGCCGTACGAAGTAACGGCGGGCGGACATACCGTTGCCGTAAGGATGCCGAACAACGCAATCGTGCGGCGGCTGATTGCCGCTTCGTCGCCCATTGCGGCGCCCTCGGCAAACAGAAGCAAACATGTTTCGCCTACGACGGCGGCGCATGTCTACGACGACCTGAAAGGCAGAGTGCCGCTCATTCTCGACGGCGGCGAGTGCGCCGTGGGAATAGAATCCACCGTGCTCGACCTCACGACGGACATCCCCACCGTTCTGCGTCCCGGCGCGGTGACGGCGGATATGATTGCCGAGGTGCTCGGCGCCGTGTCGTCGGCGGGCAAAATCATCGGCGTCGCAAAATCTCCCGGGATGAAATACGAACATTACGCGCCCACGGTGCCCGCGGTGGCGGCTTACGACGAGGACAAGGCGTTTGCCCGTTACGACGAGGAAGTGCGCGCGGGCGGTCGTCCCGTGCTCATTATGCGCGAAAGGCACCGCGCGGCGGCGGGCGAACGCGCCTTTATTTCTCTCGGCGACACCCCCGAGGAATGTATGCGCCGAATTTACGCCGCGCTTCGCAAGGCGGAGCGGGAATATACCTTCGTCATCGTCGAAGCTCTTTCGGGCAAAGGCGCGGAAGGCTCCGTCATGAACCGTATAGAGAAATCCGTCGGAGGCAAGTTGCTGTGAGAGTGACATTCGTCTGCACGGGCAATACCTGCCGCAGTCCCATGCTGATGTTCATGTTCTCGCGTTATGCGGCGGAAAAAGCAATCGACGTCGAAGTCGACAGCGCGGGCGTTAAAGGCGGCGGGTCGCCCCTCAATCCGTATGCGGCGGAAACGTTGGCGGAGCGGGGTATACAAGGCGAGGAAGCGGAGAGATTCCGCTCGAAGGTTTTCGACGCGGCGCTTGCCGCGAAATCCGACCTCGTAATCACTATGACCGAGGAACAGAAAGATTTGCTGAACGCGCAATTTCCCGATGTCCGCGCGGAGTGCGTCTCGTTGCTCTCGGGAGAGGAGATAGACGACCCCTACGGCAAGGGCGAGGAAGCCTACCGCAAAGTCGCGGATTTGTTCGAAGGTTTGTTGGAAAAAATCGCCGAGCGCGTTTGCGCGCACGCGGGCGCGTCGGTAAAATAAAGCCCGACGTGCAAGCCGTCGGACTCCGAAACCGAGAAAGGCAATCAAGCCGAGAACACTTTTGCAAGTATCCTGTCCGTAACGTAATCGGGCAGGATTTTCACTATCACCGACACCGCTTTCCATTTGGCGCCGATTATCCGTGTGGGGCGGAACTTGCGGCGGGCGGTCTCTTTCAACAGCAGTCGCGCGGTTTTGCCGAGGTCGGCCTTGCCTTTGGCGTTGCCGCGCTTTTCGGTGAAAGCGTCCACGCGGGCTATTCTGTCGCCGTACCGCGGCGATGTCGCCGTCTGCTTGTCCCGGCGGGCGGCAAATTCCGTCCGTCGTCCGCGTCGCGTCGCGTCGGTATTTGCCGTCCGCGCCGCCCGTTGCGCCACAAAGGTTTGCGCGCCGCCGTCCGTTATCTGTAACCCGCGAGCAGGTCGCGGAAAATCTTGATGTGCATTTCCTCGTCGAGAATTATGCGTTCGAGCAGTTGCTTTACGCTCTCGGTGTGCAGGTTGAGTATGGTGCGCTCGTAATTGAGTATTGCGGTTTCCTCGGCATGGATGTTCTGCGCGAGGAATTTCTCGGGGGAGAGGGTGTAGTTGACAAAACTGCCGCTCCAGTATGTCCTGCCGCCCATCACGGGATAGCCTCCGAGTTTGAAAATGGCTTCGCCGAGCAGTTCGTGGTGGTGCATTTCCGTCTTTGCTATACCGATCATAATCTCGGAAAGTTCGGGACTCTTTATCGTTATGTAGTGCTGGAAGCAGTAGGTGGTGACGGCGGTCAGTTCTCCCGCGGGGCCGCCGTAATTGGGCATAAGCAGTTTGCTGTCGGCGAGATTTTCGGCGACATCGATTTCGGGATAGGGCAGTTCGCAGGCACAGAGAATATGGTCCATTCGCTCCTCCTTTTTTCACAATATATGACGGTGCGGGCGGCGAGTGTGCGGACGGCGAGGGATTGCGGCGGGCGCGGGCGCGGTATATTAGCGGTTTTTGTAAAATTCGCTTGCCAAAATTTCGGCGATGTGCTAGACTTTCATAGACTTGTCCGGAGGTAGAAATGCTTACAAGACTCGACAACGCTTTTTACGGACTTCTTGCCGCCACCGCGAGCGATACGCCGGGTGGTGCGATTCCGCAAGCAACGCGCGAAGCAGTCGTGACGGCATTTATCGTGTTGATGGTCCTGGCGTCAATCGCCATGATCGTCGTCGTGTTGATGCAGAAAGGCACGAACGACAATGTTGGAGTCATCTCCGGCGCGTCCGACACCTACTACGGCAGGAACAAGGAGAAGGGCAAAGAAAGCATGCTGAAGAAAATCACGCTCGCGCTCTTTGCGTTCATCCTCGTCTGTTCGATAATCTGCTTCATAGTGGACAGGATTTGACGGAAAGTTACGGCGGCGGCTCCTTGCGGAGCCGCTTTTTTTTGTATCCTTGCGCTGACGCGTCCGAACGCTTGAAAAGAATTGCGGGAAGTTGTATCATACTAGATACGGTGTCGCGCGGAGCGCGCGACGGGCGCGGTGCGGAACGCAGAGCGGGAATGCCAGGCCGGACGGCCGCGCAGACGAAAAGCAAAGACCGCGCAAACGGGCGGCGCAAGGACTGCCGCGCGAACGGGCGGCACGGAACGACGGTATGAAGATTGTTGCGACCAACAAAAAGGCGTATCACGATTATTTCGTGGAGGACACCCTGGAGGCGGGCATAGTGCTCGTCGGCTCCGAGGTCAAGTCCGTGCGCCTCGGCGCCGTCAATCTCCGCGACAGTTTCGCCATAATCAAGGGCGGCGAGGTCTTTTTGCTGGGCACGCACATAGCGCCGTACGAAAAGGGCAGTTATTTCAACGAAGACCCCCGCCGCAGGCGCAAACTCCTGCTCAATCGGGCGGAAATAAGAAAACTTCAGGCAAAGACGGAGCGCAAGGGCTACACCCTCGTGCCCCTGAAAGTGTATTTCAAGGACAGTCTCGTCAAGGTGGAGCTGGGGCTCTGCCGCGGCAAAGAGACTCACGACAAGCGCGAAGCCGTGAAACGCAAGGACGCCGAGCGGGAAATGGAACGCGCAAAAAAGGAATTCAACGCGCGCGGATAACAGCGTAAAGGAGACACCATGAGCAAAATCGAGACCATTTGCGTGCAAGGCGGCTACACCCCCAAGAACGGCGAACCCAGACAAGTTCCCATCGTTCAGAGCACCACTTTCAAGTACGATACCAGCGAGGATATGGGCAAACTGTTCGACCTCGAGGCGAGCGGCTATTTCTACACCCGTCTGCAGAACCCCACCAACGATTATGTTGCGGCGAAGATATGTCAGCTCGAGGGCGGCACGGCGGCAATGCTCACTTCTTCGGGACAGGCCGCCAACTTCTTCTCGATATTCAACATCGCGGGGCAGGGCGACCATATCGTCTCATCGAGCGCCATTTACGGCGGCACCTACAATCTCTTCGCCGTCACCATGAAGAGAATGGGCATAGAATTCACTTTCATATCGCCCGACGCCACCGACGAGGAAATCGACGCGGCGTTCCGTCCAAACACCAAAGCGCTCTTCGGCGAGACGGTGTCCAATCCTTCCGTCGCGGTGCTCGACATCGAACGCTTTGCGGCAAGGGCGCACGCGCACGGCGTTCCACTCATCATAGACAACACTTTCGCCACTCCCGTCAACTGCCGTCCCTTTGAGTGGGGCGCGGACATCGTCACGCACTCCACCACCAAATACCTCGACGGACACGGCGCGGCGGTGGGCGGCTGCATAGTGGACAGCGGCAAGTTCGACTGGACCAAATATCCCGACAAGTTCCCCGGGCTGTGCACTCCCGACGAGAGTTATCACGGCGTGACCTACACCGAACGCTTCGGTCTGGCGGGCGCGTTCATCACAAAAGCCACGGCGCAGCTCATGCGCGACTTCGGCAGCATACAGTCTCCGCAGAACGCCTTCCTGCTCAACCTCGGGCTGGAAAGTCTGCATGTCAGAATGAAACGCCACTGCGAGAACGCGCAGAAGGTGGCGGAGTTCCTGAAAGGCGACGACAGAGTGGCGTGGGTGACCTACTGCGGACTCGAGGGCGACAAGTATCACGAACTTGCCAAGAAGTATCTCCCCAACGGGTCCTGCGGCGTCGTCAGCTTCGGCGTCAAGGGCGGTCGCAAGGCGGCGGAAAACTTTATGAAGCACCTCAAGGTCTTCGCAATCGAGACCCATGTTGCCGACGCGCGCTCCTGCTGTCTGCACCCCGCGAGCGCCACGCACAGGCAGATGAACGACGACGAACTGAAGGCCGCGGGCGTGTCTCCCGACCTCGTCAGGATGTCCGTCGGCATAGAGAACGCCGACGACCTCATCGCCGACATCAAGCAGGCTCTCGACGCAGTGAGCAGATAAACAATACAAAACGACGGATAAAAGCCGTTTCCCGCAAAATGCGGTGCGGCAAAGGAGGCACAGGTGCCGATCATCATTTCAAAGGAATTGCCCGCGTACGATGTTCTCCGAGGGGAGAAGATTTTCGTCATGGACTCCGTCCGTGCCGTCACGCAGGACATACGCCCCCTCGAAGTGGCGATTGTCAACCTCATGCCCACCAAAGAGGTCACCGAGACGCAGCTTATGAGGCTGCTCGGCAACACGCCGCTGCAGGTGAACATACACCTTATCGGCACGGCGAGTTATAAGAGCACCCATGTGTCCGAGGCGCACATGCACAAATTCTACCGTTCCATCGACGAGGTGCGCGGTATGAAATTCGACGGCATGATCGTCACGGGCGCGCCCGTCGAGACCATTCCTTTCGAGGAGGTCAAATACTGGGACGAGCTGGTGTCCATAATGGACTTCGCCCGCGAGAATGTCACGAGCACGATATACATCTGCTGGGGTGCGCAGGCGGCGCTTTACCACTTCTACGGCATAGGCAAGCAACTGCTCCCCAAAAAACTGTTCGGCATATATCCCACATACGCCACGCAGGAAAACGATATGCTGCTCAAGGGCATGGACGACACTTTCTACATTCCCCATTCCCGCCACACCCGCATTGACGAGGACGCCGTCCGCAAATGCCCGCACATCAAGGTGCTTGCGGTCTCGCCCGAGGCGGGCATAGCAATCGCAAAGACGCACGACAACCGCTCCTTCTTCTTCACGGGGCACGCCGAGTACGACCGTTTCACACTCAAGAACGAGTACGAGCGCGACCTTGCAAAGGGGCTGGCAATCGACCCGCCCAAGGACTATTTTGTCAACGACGACCTCGGCGTGGTGGATATGAAATGGCGTTCGACGGCGAATCTGCTTTTCTACAACTGGTTGAACTACTATGTCTATCAGGTGACCCCGTACGAGATAGGCGAAGTCGGCAAGGGCGCTTGAGCCTATATGCCGAAGCAAAAAGCGTGTGCATCAACGCAAACAAAAAACTCCCCGTGGAGGGGAGTTTTTTTGCGGATTTGCTTTTGCCGTCAGGGAGTGTCTTCCGTATCTTCCGCGGAGTCCGCGTCCGCAGTTTCGCCGTCGTCCGCGGAGTCCGCGTCCGCAGTTTCGCCGTCGTCCGCGACATCGGGGAGGGAAGTCTCTTCGCACGCGGTCGCGCATTCTGTTTCGGATTGCGTTTCCGTTGCCGCCGCTTCCTCGGCTTCGGCGGCTGCTTTTGCGGCGCGCAGTCTGTCGGCGTCGCGGAACACGAAGAAGAGGGGAATCGCCGCCAGCACCACGATTACCGCGGCGGCGAGGAAGAGTTCGAAGGGCGGCGTGGTCTGTCCCGCGTCGTGCGCGTCGAGGGAATTTATGCCCACAATCTGTGCTATGGCGATACCCAGCACCATGGGAATGAGCACCGTGAAAATCATTCGCACGCCCTGGAATCTGCCTTCGGCACCCTTGGGGATGTAATCCTGGAAGGTGGAAGTCAGCGCTCCGCCGAGGGCAAGCATTGCCCCGAGAAGAATTATGCCTCCGACTATGAGAATGGGCAGATATGCGCTCTGCGGCATAAATTTCATACAGTACACGACTATTGCGCCGACTATCAGTATTGCGAGCAGAGGGAAGTAGAATTTCTTTCTGCCCACCTTGTCGAAGAATACGCCCAGCACTCCCGTTATCACCGCGCCTACCACGATAATTGCAGCGAGAGGCAGAATGTAATTGGTTATGCCCAAAGTGTTTGCGATAAAGTTGATGAGGTACGACATAAATGTCTGCTGCGCTATGCCGAGCAGGCACACCACGGCGAGGGTGACATACATCATCTTGTTGGCTTTGATTACCGACGGACGGAAGCCGTAGAAAGTCTCTTTCAGGTAATCGGGATTTGAATTGCGTACGATGTTCGGCGCGTCTTTCATAGCGAACGCGCTCACCACGCCGCCTATCATCGGGAATATGCCGATTATGATGAAGAAAAGTTTTATGAAAAGCGGATTGCGTTCGCCGATTGCCACCTTGACTATTTCGCCCGCTTCGTTGGTCACGGTTGCCCCGTTGTCGTAGGTAAACATCCCGATTCCGAACACCAGCACCGTGGCGATGACGGGCATAACGGAAAGTATTGTGTTGACCTTGCCGCGGTTGGTGGAATCGGTGACATCGGCGACCCAGGCGTTGAATGCCGCGTCGTTTGAGGTGGAGCCGAAGAAAGTCATCACGCAGTCGAGTATTACGAGCACGGCGATGATTCCCCAGTTTTCGCTTGCCGAAAAGTTTATGGGTACTGCGGCGAAAAGCATTATGGTCACGCCCCAGATTATGTAGCCGAATGTTATGAAAGGTTTGCGCTTACCCGTCTTGTCGACCAGGCCGCCCGCAAAAATCGTCGTTACGGTTGCGGTCAGCGCCGACAGTATGACCATCAGGGTGGTGACGGTGTAATAAAGTTCCCCTTGCGTGTCGAAAAGGTCCTGCCCGAATTTGGCGAAGAACATATTTTCGACCACCCACGCTATCTGTCCGATGAGCCCGAAGAACACGGCGCAGAACCAGACTTTTTTCCCGAGGGGAGTGGACTTTGTCTTTGCAGCGGCGGAAACGGCGGAATTTTCCATAATGCGCCTCCTTATCCCCTAAATTTTAGCAAAGCGCAAAATCGGTGTCAATACGGGAGGGCGGCGCACCCTCGCGTGCGCCCGTCGACAAAGTCGCGCGACGCAGGGGCGCGGAGGGAGGTTGTTAAGGGCGAAAAACGGTGCGGACGCCGCTGCGCGGGACGGGTGCGCGAGTGCGTGTCCGGCTCGAAAGCCGACGAAATTCGTTCAAAATTTTACTTTTTTATTCCACGAAAGACGAAAATTGCCCCGTTTCGGAGCAAAATTTTTATGAAAACGCTTTTTTTTCGCTTTGCCTATTCCACTTTTCGCGCGTAAGTATTATAATAAATGTACGAGTGCGCGTATGCGCTTTTCGAAAAAAAATCAAGGAGCAAATTATGAAACGCAAACTGTTCATTATGATTGTTGCCGTTCTTGTCATTTGCCTCACCGCGGGTATTCTGCTTACCGCTTGTAAGCCGAAAGATCCCGGCTCCGAAGACGAGGGCAGTGGCGGTGGCGGTGGCAATACCGACAGCGGATCCATGGTGACTTCCACTGCGCTCAGCAATGTCATCACCTATATCTACGACAACACCTACAAGAATGTCAAGTTTGACGGCACCGACGGCAAGACGCTCGGTATCGATGTGGAACTCGACCTTGTCCTCGGCGACGAGACCTATACGCTCGTGGCGAAGGGCAACCTCGACATCAGACCCGAGGTGACTTCCAAGGCGGCAGCGGCAGAAGTTCAGGACAACAGCGAACTCTATATCGGCATCAAGAAGGGCGCCAAGACCGTCATGGGCATCGGTTACGATGTGGAAGGCAAGGGCGTTGACAACCTCAAGCCCTATCTCTACCTCGTCTCCACCGACGACAACGGCGCCAACCCCGTCGTGAAGAAAGTGTACGGCATGTCCATCGCCAACATGATGTACGACAACGCCAACATCGAGTATGCCGAGGGTACTTTCGCCACCGCTTCCGCGGAAGAGGGCGGAATGGATGTCCTGTCCATCATCAAGGCCATCCCCAAACTGCTCGGCAGCACGCTGTTCGGCTCCACCTGCAAGGTCAACGCCTTCGGTGACGGCGGCGTTCAGTATGTGTTCAACTTTGACCTCAAGAATACCATTACGGGTCTTGCCAGCGGCGGCATAACCGACCTGCTCGGACTCTTCGGCGACGCCGTCAACGACTATATCGAGCCCGTCGTCGACGGTATCAAGAGTCTGCTTCCCGAAGATATGGCTGCTCAGGTCACGAAACCGGGCGCGGAAGGTCTCAAGCAACTGCTCGCGGCTGTCGCCAAGATGCTCGGCAACAACAAAGAGAACAATGTGGAGGGCACCTTCACCTTCAACTTCAACAAGAACAACACCTTCAACAGCGCGTCCATCGACATCGACGCCTCCAAACTCGTGACTTACCTGAACAAGCAGGCCGAGACCGCAGCCGAGGGTGACGAGAGCGCCGACTTCGACGGCAAAGTCACCGTCAACATCGACAAGCTCGTCCTCGCCAACGATGTGACCGTCAATGTCTTTGGGGGCACTCCTCTCGAGGGCAAGGTCGGCAATGCGGCAGACGAAGTCAAGAACATCCTCGATTTCTATGCCGTCATCACCGCCGTCGGCGCAGACGACAACTACAAGATGACCGTCGACTTCGATGTCAATCCCTTTGCGTTCGTCGACATGATGAAGTATTCCGCCAAGCAGGACACTCATGTAGACGGCGTCATTGACGACAAGGACGAGGATACCATTGACGGACAGAAGTTCTGGCAGGAGAAACTCGTCGCGTGCCTGAGGAACCTCGGCACCGCCAAGATTATTGTCACCAAATCCAATTACGGCGAGAGCACCTTCGACGCGGCCAAGGCTGCGGCAGAGGGCGTTGTTGCGGGCGATGTCATCATCTACGCCAACTTCGATCCTTCCAACGAAGCCGAGGCGGTCGATCTCTTCATCTGGAACGAGGCTGAGAACAAGCCCGCCACCTTCGGCGGACTCACCTTCCCGATGAGCCTCGAATTCTTCGCGGACAAGATGATCAAGGACGCCACCATTCCGTCTGGCACCCCCATCCCCGCGACCTCTTCGGCAGAACCTGACATCGGCGCTATCTTCGGATATGTCGAGACCTTTATGCCTTACCTCGAGCCGCTGTTCGCTTCCTTCAGCGCAAGCGCCGAGGATATGAGCTTCACCATCCAGTATGCAAGCCTCATCAACAATGTCGTCATGCCCGTCATCGAGGCGCTCGGCGATATGACGAGTCTCAATCTCGACACCTCGTGGCTGGAAGGCAACCTCGAGGGCATACTTGCCGCGATATTCGGCACCTATGATTCCGCGGGTGAAGGCACCGACGCCGTCATCGATCCCGCCGACGAAGTGGTGTTCACTCTCGTGAGTTTCGAGTACTGCGGCGATCCGATTTATTCCAAAGCCGCATAAGCGAATAATGTTCAATCCCGTCTTTTGACGGAAAACCGACCGCCGTGCGCACACCGCACGGCGGTTTTTCATTCGGGACGCCGCGCCCTGCGCCGTACCTCACGCCGTGCCTTGCACCGCGCCTTGCACCGCGCCTTGCACCGTGCTTTGCACCATCGGGCGCGCATGCACCGGACGACGGAGCTCCGAGAGGGCAAATTGCGTTTTTGCCTTGCGAAAACTTGACTTTGCGCGCGCGGGCGAGGATAATATCCCGTGGCGCAGTTTTGCGCTTACGGAGGTATCTATGAGCGAAGGTTGTTCGCACGATTGCGGCAGTTGTTCGTCCAAGTGTTCCAAGGCGGATTTCATGGTCGCTCAGAACGAACTGAGCGATGTCAGGCGCGTTATCGGCGTGGTCAGCGGCAAGGGCGGCGTGGGCAAATCTCTCGTCACTTCCTTGCTGGCGGTTGACGCTCTCAGGGAAGGCAAGCGCGTCGCCGTGCTCGACGCCGACATCACGGGTCCGTCCATTCCGAGGGCGTTCGGCGTGCACGAGAGGGCGGTGGGTATCGACGGCGGCAGATTCATAATGCCCGTGGTCACCCGCGAGGGAGTTGAGATTATGTCGCTCAACCTGCTCATCGACGACGAGACCAAGCCCGTCATCTGGCGCGGCCCCATTCTCGCCGAGACCGTCAAGCAGTTCTGGAAAGATGTGGCGTGGGGCGACATCGACTGTATGTTCGTCGATATGCCTCCGGGCACGGGTGATGTGCCTCTCACGGTGTTCCAGTCGCTGCCGCTCGACGGAATCATCGTGGTGACTTCGCCGCAGGAACTCGTCACGATGATAGTCGCAAAGGCGGTCGGCATGGCGAAGATGATGAACATTCCCATCCTCGGGCTTGTGGAGAATTTCTCCTATTACGAGTGCCCCGACTGCGGCAAGCGCACGGAGATTTTCGGCAAGAGCCGCATCGAGGAAGTGGCGAAGGAATTC
The DNA here is from genome assembly GCA_944360115.1 of uncultured Clostridia bacterium. GTDB lineage: Bacteria > Bacillota > Clostridia > Christensenellales > CAG-917 > Limadaptatus. The sequence goes on along the minus strand of CALVTH010000002.1, from coordinate 38,303 downwards.
GGTATTCCGCGTTTTGCGCGCCTGCCCATACGCCCCGACATCGCCGCCGTGTGCGACGAGGGAATGATAGAGCACATCGACGAGAAACTGCTTGCCGAACTGCACGGACTGATCCCCGACGAAGCGGGCAAGTCGGACGGCGAAAAGGCGTGACCGCCGTGCGGCACGAGGACGACGGTCCGTGCCGAAACGGTGTATTCCATGCGCACAAGCAATACCGTTGCACCGCAAAACCCCGCGACGAGCGGGGTTTTGCTTTTGTCGGACGGCGCGGAGGAAAAAGGGCGCAAAATGCCGCGTGTGCGCGGCATTTCCGCGCCGCGCCGCCTTGACAGTGGCGTGTGCATAGGGTAAAATAATTTAATAAAACCGCACGCGCTCGCGCGCGTCACGGGAGGGTTTATGTCCGATATTTCCGCGCTTTATGCCGAAAAGCTCGCAAAGCTGATAAGGATTCCCACAGTCACAAACAGCGACAGGCAGAATTTCGTCGCTTTCAGAAAGACGCTGGCGGAGGAGTTTCCCGCGGTGTACCGCGAGTGCGAAGTCATCCGCCCCGGCGGCGAGGACAGCGACGCGCTGATGTTCAGATGGAAGGGCAAGTCGTCCTCTCGTCCGTTGGTGCTTATGGCTCATCAGGATGTTGTGCCCGCCGAAGGGGAGTGGAAATACCCCGCGTTTTCGGGCACCGTCGCCGAGGGCAAGGTGTGGGGCAGAGGGGCTATGGACTGCAAGAACACCCTCTTCGCCACCATGCAGAGCGTCGAGGAGCTCGTCTCCGAGGGTTTTGTGCCCGAGCATGACATCTACCTCACATATTCCGACAACGAAGAGACTTCGGGACACGGCGCGGAATACTGCCGCGACTGGCTGTCCGCGCACGGCGTCAAGCCCGCCGTCGCAATCGACGAGGGCGGCGCAATCGTCGACAGCGCTTTCCCCGGCATGGTGAAGCCGCTTGCCATGGTGGGATTCATAGAAAAAGGATATTGCGACATCAGGTTCGTCGCCAGGAGCAAGGGCGGTCATTCGTCCTCGCCTCCCAGGAATACGCCGTTTGCGCGGCTTGCCGCGTTCATGAATTACTGCGAGACGCACACCGTTTTCAAGCGTCGTATGTCCGCCCCCGCGAAGGCGATGTTCACCGGAATGTCCGACGGGCTGTCCGGTCCGCTCAAGTTCGTCACCAGACACGCGGGATTCTTCGCTCCGCTCATCGTGGCGTTGCTCCCGAAGATGACGCCTTTCGGCGCCGCGCTTCTCGGCACCACGATGACTTTTACCATGGCTCAGGGGTCGGGCGCGCCCAATGTCATTCCGCAGGAAGCGTATGTCGTTGCCAATCTCCGTTTCGCACCCGGCGACGACAGCGACGCCTGTGTTGAAAAACTGCGCAAACTCGCCGCGCGTTACGACATCGAGACGCAGGTTATGGAGTGCCGCAACCACACCCCCGTCGTGGACATCGAAAGTGACGATTTCAGGTATTTCACCGACACCGTCAAAAAGGTGTACCCCGACACGGGCGCGGCGCCTTATCTCATCTTCGGCGGCACGGACTGCCGCACCATGCAGACCATAACTCCGTGCGCAATACGCTGCACCCCCTGCAAACTGTCGGCGGAACAGCTGGCTTCCATGCACGCCGCCAACGAAAATATCGATGTCGACGCCCTCGAGGGAGCGGTGAAGTTCTTCAAGACCTTCGTCAAGGGATACAAGTGAGCCGACCTTCAAGGGTGCAGGCAAGTCAACCGTAAAGGGTACAGGCAAGTCAACAGTCCACCTGCGGGAAAGGTTGCCCGCAAAAGGAGAGAAATATGAGCATCTGGCACGACATAGACCCTTCCCGTATCACGCCGACGGATTTTATTGCGGTTATAGAAATTCCCAAGGGGTGCAAGAATAAGTACGAGCTGGACAAGGACACGGGTTTTCTCATTCTCGACCGCGTGCTGTCCACCTCCACCCATTATCCCGCCAACTACGGTTTTATCCCGCGCACCTATTCCGAGGACAACGACCCCCTCGATGTGCTCGTGCTTTGCTCCGAGACCATAGTGCCGCTCGCAACCGTCAGGTGCTATCCGATAGGCGTGGTGATGATGCAGGACGGCGGCGATATGGACTACAAAATCATCGCCATTCCTTTCAAGGACCCTAACTGGAATATCTATAAGGAAATAGAGGAGCTTCCGCCGCACATTATGGACGAAATCTCCCACTTTTTCCGCGTTTACAAGCAGCTCGAAGGCAAGGACACCACGGTGTTCCAGGTCAAGGACCGCGCCTTTGCCGAGCTTATCGTCAAGGACAACATCAAGATGTACAAAAAGAAATTCGTCAAACCCGAGAACAAATAACCCTCTCGGGAACGGATTTCGTCGGAGAAGATTTTGAAGGAAACCGATGTCATAGTTATAGGCGGCGGCGTTGTCGGGTGCGCCACCGCGGACGCGCTGGCGCGCCGCGGAGCATCCGTCGTGCTGCTCGAAAAGGGCGACGATGTGGCGGTGGGCGCGTCGCGCGCAAACAGCGGCATAGTGCACGCGGGCTACGACTGCGAGCCGGGCACGCTCAAAGCGCGGTTCAACCGTCGCGGCAACGAAATGATGTGGCGGCTGGTGCGCGAGCTCAATGTGCCGCACAGGAAATGCGGCAGTCTCGTGGCGGCTCCCGAAGGCGGGGAAGAGGGCCTGCGACAGCTTCTCGACCGCGCGAAAAAAAACGGCGTGCGCGCCGAGATAATTTCCCGCGAGCGCGCTCTCGACATCGAGCCGAACCTTGCCGACAAGGTGAGTTCCTGTCTTTACGCCCCCGACGCGGGCATAGTGTCTCCCTACAAACTGACAATCAAACTTGCCGAGCGCGCCGTGCTCAACGGTGCGGAGGTCGTCACCGAAGCCGAAGTGACGGCAATCGCTTGTGTTGACGGAAAATATGTTTTATCCACACAAAAAGGTGATTTCAAGTGCCGTGTTGTGGTGAATTGCGCTGGCGCCGGTGCGGCGGGAATCAACGCCGCCGCGGGCGCGGAGACCTTTGAGACGGAGTTCAGACGGGGAGATTATTTCGTGCTCGACACCACCGAAGGGTGCAATGTGTCCACCGTTGTTTTTCCGTTGCCGACCGCCGCGGGCAAGGGTATTCTCGTCGCGCCGACCGCTGACGGCAATGTCATTTACGGGCCCACTTCCGTGCCCGTCGCGGGAGCAGATACCGCCGTCGCTTCCGACGCTCTCGACGAGATACGCCGCGCCGTGCCGCTCACTTACGCGCGCCCCGCTTTCAACAAGTGCATAAGGGTGTATGCGGGTGTGCGCGCCATTGTGGGACACGATTTCACGGTGGAGGAATCGCGGCTGAGAAAGAACTTTTTCACGGTGGCGGGGATATGTTCGCCCGGGCTGACCGCCGCTCCCGCAATAGCTGAATATCTGGTCGGACTGATAGGCGAAAAGATGCCGCTTGCCGAAAGAAGCGACGCCGTCACGGTGTTGCCGCACGCGCCGCGTCTCACCGAGTTGTCCGACGACGAGATAAACGCGTTTGTCGCGCACAATCCCGCGTGGGGCAGGATTGTGTGCCGTTGCGAGAAGGTCACCGAAGCGGAGATTGTCGCCGCCGTACATTCCCCCGTGCCCGCCGTCACCGTCGACGCCGTCAAGCGGCGCGTCCGCGCGGGTATGGGCAGATGTCAGGGCGGATTCTGTGCGCCGCGGGTTATGGAAATCATAGCGCGCGAGACGGGCGTGCCGTTGTCCGCCGTGCGCAAGGGCGGCGCAGGCTCGGAAATCGCCGTAATCAAGGTGGGGGAGGCGGACTATGACTGATTTCGATGTCGTGGTAATCGGAGGCGGACCCGCCGGTATGGCAGCCGCTCTCGCCGCCGACGCCGAGGGCGCGCGCACTCTCATTGTCGAGCGCGACAACCGTCTGGGTGGAATTCTCAATCAGTGTATTCACGCGGGCTTCGGCTTGCATTATTTCGGAGAGGAACTCACCGGTCCCGAGTATGCGGGCAGGTTTGTGGAGCGCGTGGAAAAATCGCGCGCGCAGGTGGCGCTCGAGTCCATGGTGCTGTCGCTCACCGACGACCGCAAGGTGACCTATCTCTCTCCCGAAAAGGGATTGGTGCGCATAAACGCGGGGGCGGTCGTGCTTGCAATGGGTTGCAGGGAACGCACCGCGGGTGCCATTGCGCTTGCGGGCACCCGACCCGCGGGCGTCTACACCGCGGGCGCGGCGCAACGGCTCTGCAACATAGAGGGCTATCTCGTGGGCAAACGCGTGGTCATCCTAGGCAGCGGCGACATAGGGCTGATTATGGCGCGCCGTATGACTCTCGAGGGAGCGAAAGTGGCGCGCGTGATCGAGCTTATGCCGTATTCCAGCGGACTCAAGCGCAACATCGTGCAATGCCTCGACGATTTCGGAATCCCCATAAACTACGCTCACACCGTCACCCGCATAGAGGGCAGTCCGCGTATGACGGGGCTGTATTACGCTCCCGTCGACGAGCGGCGCCGTCCCGTTATGTCGGAGGAGAAATACGAACCGTGCGACTGTCTGTTGCTGTCGGTGGGACTCATTCCCGAGAACGATTTGCTGGCGGGCACCGAAGTGGAGCGCGACGGCGTCACTTCGGGCGCGGTGGTGGACGAACGCAGAATGACGAGCGTGGAGGGCATTTTCTCGTGCGGCAATGTGCTGCATGTGCACGACCTCGTGGACAATGTGTCCCGCGAAGCCGAGACTGCGGGCAGACACGCCGCCCTGTACGCGCTGGGCGAGAGCGAGACGGCGTTGCATTGTTACGACGCGCGCGGCGAGCGCGGAGTGCGGTATGTGTTGCCACAGAAACTGCACGCGGATTCGGGCAAAGTCGAACTTTTCTTCCGCGTGGACAATGTCTACCGCTCCTGCCGCATTGTGGCGGAAAGCGGCGGCAGAACGCTTTATTCGGGCAGACGGCTGGTGCTTGCGCCCGGCGAAATGGAAAAAATAGTCGTGGACACGACGGGGTTGGACGCCCCCGTCACCGTGAGGTTGGAATTATGAAAACGATATGTATCAACTGTCCTCTCGGCTGTCCCATAGAAGTGACGGAGAGCGGCGGGAAAATCCTCGTCAGGGGCAACACCTGCAAACGCGGACACGATTACGGCGTGACGGAATATCTGCGTCCCGTGCGCACCGTGACGACGCTTGTCACGCGCGAGGACGGCGCGGTGGTGTCGGTGAAAACCTCGGCGCCCGTTCCCAAGGACAGCATTTTCGAGCTGCAACGCCACATCAAGACATTGCGCGTCCCGCTTGCCGTCAAACGCGGCGACACCGTCGAGCGCAACGCCCTTGGACTGGGCGCGGACATCGTGGTGACGGGCGTACCTCCCGTGGCGCGATGAAAACGGAAAGACGGCGTCTATTCAACCGCAGACCCGTCTGTTTCGCGGCGCTTTCTCTTGCGGCGGGGATATTGCTGACCGAAAGCATACACTCCGCAAATCACCTTTACAGACTCATTCCGATACTTGTCGCGGCGGCGGTTGCCGTCGCGCTTTTGTCTTTTGCGCGGACGCGCAGATTGGCTTTTTTAGCCGTGGTTTTCGTCGCGGGCGCGGTGGCGATGTCGGCGGCGAGCGACATATACGACTCCCGTCTGCCCGCTGCTCGGGAAGGCGCTTTCACGGCGCAGGTCACGAGTGAAATAATCTACGAGGACGGCACGCTGTCCTTTTATGTCGAGGAACTCCACGCCGACGGCGAAAAGGTCTACGGCGCCGGGCGGGTGTATGCCGACGCTTATGGAGCGCCCGATTTCGGCGTGGGCGACATCGTCAGACTCGAAGGCAGGCTGTTGCCCGAAACGCACGAGCCTTTCGACACATATTTCGCTTCGTCGGCGCTCAAAGGCGAGTATTACACGGTGTACGCCGACAGCGCCACGCACCTCGCCGACGGCGAAGCCGACCTTCTCACCCGCCTGCGCGTCGCAGTCAAGAGAATGTTTTACGAGAATACGGATTCCGACACCGCCACGATATGCACCGCGCTAGTCCTCGGTGATAAACGCGGCATGGACTCCGACCTTTACGAATCGGTGCAGGCGAGCGGTCTCGCGCACATACTGGCGGTCAGCGGTCTGCATGTCACCGCGCTGGCAAGCGCTGTGATGTGGCTGCTCCGAAAATGCAGGGTGAAGAGCAAGGTTTCGTTTGCGGTAGTGCTTGCGCTCACTTTTGCGTATGTCGCGCTTTGCTCGTTCACGCCGTCGGCGCTCCGCGCCTTCGTCATGACGGCGACTCTCAACCTCGGCACGGCTTTCGGACTCAAACGCGACATTGTGTCCTCGCTGGGACTTGCCGCTTTCCTCATTCTGCTGTTCGCGCCGTTTTCGGTCATGCACATAGGCTTTCTGTTGTCGGTGTTTGCCGTGCTCGGCATTTTCATGTTCGCCGAGCCGCTCCGCGACTTTTTCGTCAGGGGAGCGGACAGATTGTGCCCGTCGGTTTTTACTAACGCGTCGACCCTCGTCGCGGCGACGGGCGACGCTTCCCTCGCGGGCAGAATATACGACCTGTCCGCCGCCCGCAGGCGGGGCAGCGTGCGGGTGCGCGACTCCGCTTCGGGCAGGTCGGTCACCGTGAAGGACCGCGCCGCGCGGCGGGTGATGCTGCGCCTGTCGGAAGCCGTCTCCGTGTCGGTGTCCGCCAACCTGACTTCCTTGCCTCTTGCGGCTCTTTTCTTCGGCAAAGTGCAGACTCTGTTCGTGCTGTCAAACATTTTCATTTTGCCGTACATGATGATTATCTACACGATTTTGCTGATAATCACTCCGTTTGCGCTGATAACGGGTCTGTACGGCATGGCGGGAATTTTCGATTTTCTGCTCGTTCCGTTCACGGCTTTCACCCGCGCCGTCGGCGCGGTGTCCTTTGCGTCCGTCGATGTGACGGTGAGCGTCGCGGCAGTCGTCGTCGCGGAGATATGGCTGGCGCTGGCGTCGCGGTTTTTCTTTTTCACGCGCAGGTCCCGTGCGGTCGTGCTGTGCGCGGTCGCGGCGGCGGGCGCCGTGTTGTGCGCCGCGCTTGCGCTCGCCTGAGCGGCATCTTTCTCCGTAAAATAAAAAAATGTTGCTATGTGCGCGCGTATGTGTTACAATGGCGATGAATAAGGGTGGGGGTGACCTATCGCCGCTCGATTTCCAAGTGTGAGGGAACGCATTATGTCTTTCTTTGAAAACCTTACCACGCTGCAACTGGTTTTTCTGGTCGTGCTTGCAGTCGCGTTCGTTTTCGCGTTGATCACGATTATCGTGGCGGCCGTTTACGGCAAGCGTCATCGCGACAAGACTCCCGCGGTCGTCAAACAGGCTGACGCCGCACCCGCCGCCGACAACGGCGCGGCGCCCGTGCAGTCCGCCCGTCCCGCCGTTTCCGCCGACGAAGCGCTCTATATACCCGACGGGTATGTGAGACGCCGTCGCGTCACTCCCGAGGCGCAGGAAGCCGCGCTCAGAAGAGAGCGCCCCGAAGAGTCCTATTCCGACCAAAAGGTTTTCGTGCTTGACCCCGACAATCCCATTTCCGCCGACAGCCGTCCCGTCGACGAGCGTCAGGGAGACTGGACCAATTACGAGGGCGAGTTCGCGGGATATTACTACGACCCCCTCGAGGGCTGCTATTTCCCCGGCAAGGCGCCCGTCTATGTGCAGAAGACCTATCTGCCCGTGCCGCCTCCTCCCATCGTGAAAAAGGTCATGCCCCCGTCGGCGCCCATTACCACCAAGCCCAAGGCGCCCCGCGCGCCCCTCTCCGCAAAACCCGACATCGCCGCCGCAATCTACGGGCAGTATGTCATCGGCATGCAGGGCGAGGAAGCTTTCTTCACACTCTATTCCAACAAGGGCGCAATGCTTTACGCCAGCGAGAATTACCGCAGCAGGGAATACTGCGTCGCGGCAATCAAGCGCTTCAAGAAGCATGTGCTTGTCGGAGCGTTCTCCGTCGAGGGCGAGGACGGCGCGTATCACTACAAGCTCGTGCGCAACCTCAACACCTACATCGGCCCCGACAAGGCGACCCGCGCCGAAGCCGAAGAGAGCCTCAAGAACCTCAAATATTACGCGCAGACGGATGTCGTCCGCTGACGCGCACGGCGAAAGCCGAGTAAAACACGATAAAATTTCAAGGAGTCATCATGAGATACATTTGCCAAGTCTGCGGATATGTCTACGACGAAGAGCTGGGTGAGCCCGAAAGCGGCATCGCCGCCGGCACCAAGTGGGAGGACCTTCCCGACGATTATGTTTGCCCTCTTTGCGGAGTAGGCAAGGACGAGTTCGCGGAGGAATAATTCCGCGACGGAGCGGGGAGTCTTCGTCTCCGCAAATCCAATCAACCTTTTCAAAGCGCGCTTAACTGTGCGCTTTGACTATACCCCGAACACACGCGGAATACCGCACGGCGACGGCCGTACGGAGCGCACGCACGGAGACAATCCGTCCGCCGCCCCGCGCAACCGTCGGCACACCGCCGCCGAAGGAGATAACAATGTCAACCAACATCATCGACCAACTGAGAGAACGCGGGCTTGTCAGACAGACCGTCTACGAAGACGAACTCAAGGAATTGCTCGACAGCGGTTCTCGGTCTTTCTATATCGGCTTCGACCCCACCGCCGACAGCCTTCATGTGGGGCATTTCATGCAGCTCATCGTCGCAAGGCGCCTGCAACAGGCGGGACACCGTCCCATTATCCTCGTGGGCGGCGGCACGGGCATGATAGGCGACCCCTCCGGGCGCACCGACCTGCGCAGCGTAATGACGCGCGAGACCGTTGCGCACAATGTCGAATGCTTCAAGAAACAAATGGCGCGTTTCATCGATTTCGAGGGTGAAAACGGCGCAATCATCGTGGACAACGCCGACTGGCTGCTCAACCTCAATTACATCGACTTCCTGCGCGAAATCGGCTCCTGCTTCTCCGTCAACAAAATGCTCACCGCCGAATGTTACAAGGCGCGCATGGAGAAAGGACTGACTTTCCTCGAGTTCAACTATATGCTCATGCAGGCGTACGACTTCCTCGTGCTCAACCGCAAGTACGGGTGCATACTGCAATGCGGCGGCGACGACCAGTGGTCCAACATACTCGCGGGCGCCGACCTCATAAGGCGCAAGGAGGGCAAAGCGGCGTTTGCAATCACTTTCGGATTGCTTACCACCTCCGAGGGTACCAAAATGGGCAAAACCGCAAAAGGCGCGGTGTGGCTCGACGCGGCAAAGACTTCGCCCTACGATTTCTTCCAGTATTGGCGCAACATCGCCGACGAGGATGTGGCGACGGTTTTCCGTTATCTCACATTCCTGCCGCTTGACGAAATCGAGGAAATGACGAAATACCGCGACGAGCGTATGAACGCGGCAAAGGAACGCCTTGCCTACGAACTGACTTCCATGGTGCACGGCAAGGAAGTCGCCGACGACGCGCTGGCAAAGGCGCACGCGGCGTTTTCGGGCGACTCCGAAAATATGCCTTCCGCCACCGTTCCCGCCGATATGCGTTCCGTCATCGACATTCTCGTCGCCGTGGCGAAAGTGCCGTCCAAGAGCGAAGCCCGTCGTCTCATTCAGGGCGGCGGTATAAGCGTCGACGGAGTCAAGGTCACGGACATCGCCGCGACGGTCACCGACAGTCAGGCGGTCAACGGATTCATTCTCCAGAAAGGCAAGAAAAATTTCTTCAAAGTCATCGCCGAGTGACCCGCACGGCGGACTCGCCGTCATCCGAAGGCGCAACGGCACAAACATGACCGACGGCTCTGTCCGTCGGTTTTTTGTTGTGTTGTCGTATCCGCGTCGGTGTCGCGGCACAGGTTCGGCGGGCTTTTCATAGAGTGTAGTGCAATCGTCCCTCGTGCCTTTCCGTTTGCATACGACGAGGTGACATAATGGCGATTATCAGACGGCTTTCCACGGTGCGGCAGGGCGGAATAGTTTTCACGGGCAACACGCTCGGGCTTGCTCCAGCGACCGCAAGCGGCGGATGTTTCGGGGGCGCGCCTTTTACGGTGACCGCGTTTTACGGCAAAGGGTGCGGGTGTCGCGGATACAGCGTTTACTATCCGTACTACTGAATTCGCGTGCGTCAAGTGGGATATCAGCCGAGCGGGATCGTCGGCACATCCTGACCGAGCGCGAGCTTTATCGCGCAATTTATGCCGATTAACTGCGTATCCGAGTGATTCGCCCCTTCGGGCTGATAGTACAGCGAGGATACGCCCGAATAGCCGCAGTCCGCAATGCGGCGCGCCGTCCGCACCTGCTCGTCGTCGCCTTCGGGGTTGACGGCGCCGCCCCATATTCTGTAGACCGTGACGGGAGAATATGCCGCGCCGCCCGCATTGAAAGCGTTGAAAACAGATGGAAAACGAGGTATAATAAAGGTGCGAATTTTTTCCGCGCTATATGACGGGTCTCCGGATCGTCCCGTTGTACCGTACTGCAATTGCGCGGGCGGAGACGAGATACGCCGCATAATTTGCGGTTCGAAACCGCAAAGCGGAGAAGCGAAGCGCGCACCCGCCTGCGCGGGCGCGAGCGCGCGTCGCGCGCAACATAACGACAATATGGCAAACGGATACAGGACAATCGCCGAGAATACGGAGAACAGGACGGAAATACGCCGTTCGGTTTTCGTTGCCACGATAGCCAGAGTGGAGACCACCGAGTCCGCGGAAGAGTTCGTGCGGGGGATAAAGAAACGCTATTCCGACGCCACGCACAACTGCTATGCGTACATCGTCGGCTCGGAGTGCCCGTCCGCGCGGTTTTCCGACGACGGCGAGCCGAGCGGCACGGCGGGACAGCCAATGCTCGAAGTGCTGAGAAAGAAGGGACTCGCCGATGTCGCCGTTGTCGTGACCCGCTACTTCGGCGGAATAAAACTGGGGGCGGGCGGTCTGGTGTCGGCATACACCGACAGCGTTGCCCGCGTCGTCGAAAAGGCGGGCGTTGCCGAAATGGTGCCGTGCGCGCTCTTCTCCGTGAGCGCCGACTACCAGCAGTTTGCGAGAGTGGATTCCGCGTTGACGCGCGCGGGCGGCATGAAGCGGGGAGCGGAATACGCCGACAAGGTGCAGGCCCTGTATGCCGTGAGAGAGGACGGAGTGCAAAATTTCCTCCGCGCGTTGTCCGAAGCCGCGGGCGGCGAGATTGCCGCGACCGCCGCGGGAAGCCTTTATTTGCCCTCAGACGAGATTTTGTAACGGCGTCGTGTTTTTGACCGTCCGTTCGTTTTGCGCCGCCTTGTGCGGCGTTTTGCAAGCTCGCATATTTTCAAAACACCTTGCGTGTCTTATTTTTCACTTCGCGAAAATATATCAAAACACGATAAGTGTTTCATTTGATTTTTTGTTTTCGTTTGTAATGAATGTGGCTGACAGGCGATTTCGGGAGTTTTGCGCGATTATGAGGCGTTTTTTGCCTTGAAATTCGCATAATTGATATACGAATCGTGTATTTATGCCGGATTTGACTCTTTCGGGGAGGTGATGACGCGTTTGCGGCGGCGTATGGCGCAAAATCGGAAAGTGCGCGCAAGGGCAAAAAAGTGCTTGCCCCTTTTCGCCCGCGGGGGTAAAATATTCAAAACGAAAATATTACCGCGACGGCGCGCTGTCCGCGTCCGCCACGCAAGGAGTCCGATATGAAGATCACACCCGTGAAAGCCAGAAAGCAAAAGCCCGATTTTTCCAAACTCGGCTTCGGCAAATTCTTCACCGATTATATGCTCACAATGGAGTATGACGCCGCAAGCGGCTGGGCGGAGCCCGAAATCGTGCCTTTCGACAATTTCGCGCTCAATCCCGCCTGCTGTTCTCTCCATTACGGTCAGGGCATTTTCGAGGGTCTGAAAGCGTACAAGAACGCCAAAGGCGAGGTCACTATGTTCCGTCCCCGCGACAACTTCGTCAGGATGAACAGAAGCGCCGAAAGACTGTGCATGCCGCAGTTTGACATCGATGTGGTGCTGAACGCCCTCGTCGAGCTCGTCAAACTCGAGGAAGAGTGGATACCCACGCTCCCCGGCACTTCGCTGTATATCCGTCCGTTTATGTTCGGCACGGAGCCTTTCCTCGGAGTGCACCCCAGCAAGAAGTTCCTGCTGTGCATAATCCTTTCGCCCGTCGGCAGCTATTACGCCAACGGTCTGGAGCCCACCAAACTCATCGTCGAGTCCGAACTCACCCGCGCTTCCAAGGGCGGTACGGGCGAGGCCAAGTGCATGGGCAACTACGCGTGCAGCCTGCTCGCGGGCGAGCGCGCCAAGGAAAAGGGCTATGACCAGGTGCTGTGGCTCGACGGAGCGGAGAAGAAGTATGTCGAGGAAGTCGGCGCAATGAATATGTTCTTCGTCATTGACGGCACCGTCGTCACTCCCATGCTGGACGGCTCCATTCTGCGCGGCATAACCCGCGACAGCGCGTTGCAGGTGCTTCGCAAGCACGGTTACAAGGTGGAAGAGCGTCATATCGAAATCGCCGAAGTCGTCGACGCTTACAAGAACGGCAAACTGGACGAAGCTTTCGGGTCGGGCACCGCGGCGGTCATTTCCCCCGTCGGCACCATAGCCTACAACGATCTCATTATGGAAATCAACGGCGGCAAAATGGGCAAAATCACCGAATGGCTGTACGACAGGATTACGGGCATTCAGACCGAGCGTTATCCCGACGAATTCGGCTGGGTGTACAGAGTCAAGTAAAGTGCGACGCCGCCGCGATTTGCGGCGGCGTTTTTTAGAAAAACCCGTTTAGATTGCGGGAAATCCGTGTTTATCGGCTTTATCGCGCCGGTCGAAGCCGCAAACGGCGCGAGCCGCGAACGGGCAAAACGGGTGCGCGGAGGCCTGCGGAAATCTGCTGAAATCCGCGCCGGACGGCAACAAGGGGGCGGAAGGATATGTCGGAACAATCGAACAAAGACGGCGCGACGGAAAAGGCGGGCGGCAGGTCCGCCGACAAGAAACAGGCGGGCGGTAAGCCCGCGGTTTCCGCGTTCGACGCCGCCGTCAGATATCTGTCCGTCGCACCGCGTTCCGAGAAGGAAGTGCGGGACAAACTGTACAAGAAAGGATATCACAAAGGCGAAGTGGAGGAAGCAATCTCCCGCGCCAAAGGCTACCGTTATATCGACGACGAAAAGTACGCGCAGGATTTCGCCGAATATTACGGTGCGCGGACGGGTCGCAAGAAACTGGAATACAAGCTGGTGTTCGAAAAAGGCGTCGCGGTCGATGTGGCGCGCGCGGCAATAGCCGACAAAATTCCCGACGACGAAGAGCGGGAAAAGGCGTTGCAAATGGCGCGGAAATATGTCGCCGCGAAGAGAATAGCCGAGAGAAAGGACCTCGGGAAGGTGGGCGCGCACCTGTACCGCAACGGGTTCGACAGGTCCGTTATAGACGGCGTGCTGGATGAGATAGCGCGCGGGTTCGGCGGCGACGAATTTTGAACGGCAGGCACGGAAAGAGAGGTCTCGTGACGGAATGAACGAAACAAAATTCCCGATTGAAAACGATTTGCAAAGTCTGCAATTCACATTACCTTTCCGCACCGACGAGGGCAACAAAGGCGATTTCGGCAGGTGTGTGATAGTGGGCGGAAGCGAGAATTTCGTCGGCGCGCCGCGTTTTTCCGCCGAGAGCGCCGCCGAGGTGCTGGCGCTTCTGGGAGAAGCGGCGATGCGTTCGGGGGCAGGCACCACGGTGCTTGCGCTTCCCGATTTTCTGCTTGCCGCCGTTTATCCTTCGTTGCGTTATTCCGCGGCAATGGCGTTGCCGTCGTCAAACGGCGCGATAGTGTTCGACGAAGCCGCCGCTAAAAAGGTTTTCAAGGGGGCGACCGCCGTTGCAATCGGTATGGGAATGGGCGACGGCGACGCGCTGTCGTATGCGCGCTATGTTCTCGACAAAACCGATTGCCGCTTGGTGCTGGACGCCGACGGGCTGAAATGCGCGGCGGAGGTCGGCGGGTTCGGAGGGCGTGCGGTGCTGACCCCGCACACGGGCGAAATGTCGCGCATTTCGGGTATTCCGTCCGAACAGATAGCGGAAAACGCGGCTGAAGTGTGCCGCGAATGGGCAAGAAAACTGGACTGTGTTCTGTTGCTCAAAGGGCACGAAAGTTTTGTGTCGGACGGCAGGGAAGTGTATATCAACCGCACCGGCAACGCGCGCCTGTCCAAAGGCGGAAGCGGCGATGTGTTGTCGGGTATAATCGGTGGAATGTTGGCATGGGGCGTGGAGCCGCTGCTTGCCGCCCGCGTGGGAGCGTACTCCCTGGGACGGTGCGCGGAATTGAGCGCCACCAACGCGATTTCGCACCTGCCTGACGACATAATGAGCGTGTTGCCGCTCGTGTTCGACGAATTGCAGGGCGTGATGAGACTGTAGGTGCGCCCTCGCGCCGTCGGCGCGGCAAAGGATGAGGCGAAGGACGCGGCAAATGGGCGCGGCGACGCGCCGATATGGCGGGGAAACGCTTGTTTTCTTTACATCTGGAAAAATCCGAGGGAGACGAGCAGGGCTTCGTTGACTCTCGTCATCATATCGGCGGAAAGTTCGCCGATTTTTTCTTTGAGGCGGCGTTTGTCGAGGGTGCGTATCTGTTCGAGCAGGACGACGGAGTTCTTGGGCAAGCCGAATTTGTCGGCGGGGAGCGCTATGTGCGTGGGGAGTTTGGCCTTGTCCAGCTGCGAGGTTATGGCGGCGGCTATGACGGTGGGGCTGAAACGGTTGCCGACATCGTTCTGCACGACGAGCACGGGGCGCACTCCGCCCTGTTCGCTGCCCACCACGGGACTGAGGTCGGCGTAATATATCTCTCCGCGTTTTATCATTTCCATACTCCCGAAGCATTGCCGAAACGCGCGTTTTTATAACCACTACACACTATGCGGTCGGTCGGGAATTTGGTTCGCTGCGCAATAGCCGTCAATCGGTTGCGTTTTTCGGGCGGTTGCTGTAAAATTGCGACGATCGGAGCCCGCTCAGGGCAGGCAGGAGGATATATGATAAGATTTGCTATAGTCGGCTACGGCAACCTCGGCAGAGCGTGCGAAAAAATCGCCGCAAACAGCGGGAAATTCGACCTTGTGGGCATTTTCACCCGTCGTGATCCCGCCGCGATGACTTCGCCTTTCGGCACGCCTTTCTTCAGACAGGACGACATAGAAAGTTTCAAGGGAAAAATAGATGTGCTCGCGTTGTGCACGGGTTCCGCCAACGACCTCACCGAACTCGGCAAGCGTTGCGCCGCGTCCTTCAACACCGTGGACAGCTTCGACACCCACGCCCGTATGCGCGACTATGTCAACGATATGCAGCGCATAACCACCGCGAGCGGCACGCTGTCGCTCATCGGCATAGGCTGGGATCCCGGTCTCTTCTCGCTCATGCGCGCCGTATTCGGCGGAGTGCTCGCCGAAGGCAACACCCAGACCTTCTGGGGCAAGGGCGTTTCTCAGGGGCACAGCGAAGCCATAAGAAAGATCGAGGGAGTGGTCAAGGGCGTGCAGTACACCGTGCCCAAGGAAGCCGCGCTCGAAGCGGCGCGTTCGGGCAGGGGAGAAGGTCTGACCACCCGCGACAAGCACCTGCGCGAATGTTTCGTCGTGGCGGCGGAAGGCGCGGACAAGGCGGCAATCGAGAAGAGCATCGTCACGATGCCCAACTACTTCGACGAATACGACACTATCGTCCATTTCATCACCGAGGAAGAATTCGACCGCGACCATACGGCAATGCCGCACGGCGGTTTCGTGCTCCGCTCGGGCAAGGCGCAGGGCAAGGACTGCTCGCTTGAATTCGCCCTCAAACTCGAGAGCAACCCCGACTTTACCGCTTCCGTCCTCATGGCGTATGCGGCGGCGGCCTACAAGATGTACAACGAAGGCAAGCGCGGCGCGCTCACCATTCTCGACATCCCCGCAATCGCCCTCACCGACGAGGAGAGGACGGACTTCATCGCCCATACGCTGTAATATGAGATTCGACGCCGTTCTTTTCGATTTCGACGGAACGCTCGCCGACAGTATGGAGAGCATTCTGGTGTGTATCAGGCACGCCCTCGACGGCGTGGGGATACCCTATACCGAAGAGCAGCTGAAGAAAATGGTTGGGCCTCCTTTCCGTGTGGCTATGCGCGAGATGTACGGCGTGACGGACGAGGAAAGGGTGGAGAGGCTCATAAAAATATACCGTACCGAATACGAGCACGACGGCTGGCACTGCGAACTTTTCGCGGGCATAGAGGATATGCTGTCGGCGCTTCGGGCGCACGGTGTGAGACTTGCCGTCGCCACTTCGAAACCCCTGAAATTCACGAACCAGATAGTGGACGGTCTCGACCTCAGGAAGTATTTCGATTTCGTGGGCGGCGCGGAGAGCGACGATTCCCGCGACCGCAAAGCCGATGTCATAGAATATGTGCTCGCGGCGTTTGCGCCCGTGGACAGGAGCAGGGTGCTTATGGTGGGCGACAGGCTGTACGACATCGACGGCGCAAAGGAGACGGGCGTGGTCTCGGCGGGAGTGCTGTGGGGCTACGGCGACAGGGCGGAACTCGAAGCGCACGGCGCGGATTACATTGTCGACAAGCCCGAGGATGTCGTCTCGCTGGTGCTCGGCGACTGAGAACTCCGTCAAGGCGTTCCGCAATAACAACCGTTTCAAACATCGAAAACGCGGCATAAAAGCCGCGTTTTGCGATTTTCCGCAATCAGAGTCCGCCGGTGCGACAAACGGAAAAACATGACTTTGTTCGGTGCCTTGCGCCCGTATTTCGGAAAGATGCGTCGCTTTTTTTTGGGTGTTTCAAGCCGCCTCAAAACGGTTTACATATACGCGCGGGCGTGGTATAATGGCAAAAGTCAAAAATCCGGGCAGGTGAATTTATGGCTTACAAGGGTATGGGTCAGATTGACAAGAAAGAGCTTTGGACTATCCCGAACCTCATCACTTATTTCCGCATTCTTTGCATTCCCGCCTACATCGTCCTTATGGCGCTTGCCGGCGTTCGCAACAATCCGACATTGCTCTACATAGCGTTCGGCGTGTTCGTCGTTGCGGCAGCTTCCGACCTCGTGGACGGCTGGATTGCGCGCAAATTCAACATGACATCGGGTATCGGTATGGCGCTCGACCCGCTCGCCGACAAACTCATGCATGTGTCGGTGCTGTTCTGTCTGTCGCTGTGCACGGGGCTTACCGCCCTCGGCGAAGCGACGGCTCCCGAAAGCGGCGGATGGTATGTGCATTACGCTTTCGTCATTCTGCTGCTCGTCAAGGAAGGGCTCATGGTGTGCATTGCGCCGCTCGTGATGAAAAAGGGCGCCAAAGTGCAGGCAAACTGGATGGGCAAGGTCGCCGCGGTGACGGTGTCTGCCGGCGTGGTGCTGTCCTTCTTCCACCCCTATGTCAAATTCGCCGACTGGGGCGTGCTGGCGTGGGGCGTGTGTCTCAGTTACGGCGCGGCGATAAACTATCTCGTCGACATACTCAAGCAGATACGCAAAATCAATGCGGGCGAAATGGCTGCCGCAACCGCCGAGAGCGTCAAAGTCACCGACAGCAGCAACAATTTCATCGTGCCCGAGGACGGCGCGGTGAATTATACCGCGGAGCGCACGGACGGCGCGGTCGGCGAAGAGAAAGCGGACGGCGCGGTCAACGGCGAGACGGGTTCGGACGACTCCGACAAATAATGCGGCGACCGCCGCACGCCGCCGTTTGCGGAGAGTGCGGAGCGACGCCGGACACAAAGGCTATTATCTTCCCCCTTGCGGGGAGTTGTTGAAGGAAACGGACACACTGTATGGACACAATGGACAAGACATACGATCCCAGTTTTGAGAAGCGTATCTACGACTTCTGGATGAAAGGCAAATATTTCGAGGCTCATCCCAATTCCGAGAAAGAGCCTTTCACCGTAATGATGCCCCCGCCCAACATAACGGGGCAGTTGCACATGGGCCATGCGCTCAATCAGACGGTGCAGGACATCATCGTGCGTTTCAAGCGCATGAGCGGTTTCGAGACCCTGTGGTTGCCCGGCACCGACCACGCTTCCATTGCCACGGAAGTCAAAATCGTGGAGCAGATGAAGAAAGAGGAAGGGCTCACCAAAGCCGATGTCGGCAGGGAAGGGTTCCTCGAGCGCGCGTGGGCGTGGAAAGATAAATTCGGCGGCAGGATTGTCGAGCAGCTCAAACGACTGGGCACCTCCTGCGACTGGTCGAAAGAGGCGTTCACGATGGACAAGAACTGCTCGGCGGCGGTGCTTGACGCTTTCGTGCGCTATTACAAGAAAGGTCTGATTTACCGCGGCGACCGCATAATCAACTGGTGTCCCCATTGCCGCACGGCTCTCAGCGACGCCGAGGTGGAATACCGCGAGCAGCAGTCCAACCTTTGGTATTACCGCTATCCCTTCGTCGAGGGCGACGGATACATCACAATAGCGACCACCCGTCCCGAGACCATGCTCGGCGACACCGCCGTGGCGGTCAATCCCAAGGACGAGAAGATGGCGCCCTATGTGGGCAGGATGTTGCGTCTGCCGCTCACCGACAGGATTATCCCCGTCGTTGCCGACGATTATGTCGAAATGGGCTTCGGCACGGGCGCGGTCAAAATTACCCCCGCGCACGACCCCAACGACTTCGAACTGGGATTGCGTCACAATCTCGAAGTCATACGCGTCATCGACGACGGCGGCATTATGAACGAAAACGCGGGCAAGTACGCGGGACTTGACAGACTGGCTTGCCGCAAAGCCGTGGTCGAGGACCTCGAGAAGCAGGGCTATCTCGAGAAAATCGAGCCGTATGCTCACAATGTCGGCGAATGTTACCGTTGCGGCGAGACGGTGGAAGCCATCGTGTCCAAGCAATGGTTCGTCAGGATGAAGCCGCTTGCCGAGCCCGCAATCAAAGCCGTGCGCAGCAAGAAAGTGGAGTTCATCCCCAAGCGTTTCGAAAAGACCTATTTCAACTGGATGGAGAACATCAAGGATTGGTGTATCTCCCGTCAGCTGTGGTGGGGTCACCGTATTCCCGCCTACTACTGCGACGACTGCGGCGAAATGACGGTGGCGAAGACGGCTCCCGAGTGTTGTCCCAAGTGCGGCGGACATCTCCGTCAGGACGAAGATGTGCTGGACACCTGGTTCTCCTCGGCTCTCTGGCCGTTCAGCACCCTCGGCTATCCGCGCAAGAACAAGAATCTGTCCTATTTTTATCCCACCAGCGTGCTCGTCACCGCCTACGACATCATATTCTTCTGGGTGGCGAGGATGATTTTCAGCGGTATGGAAATTATGGGCGAGCCGCCTTTCTCCGAGGTGCTCATACACGGCATAGTGCGCGACCCGCACGGCAAGAAGATGTCCAAGAGCGCGGGCAACGGCGTCGACCCCCTCGAACTCATCGACCGTTACGGCGCGGACGCGCTCCGCTTCTCGCTGGCGACGGGCATTGCTCCCGGCAGCGACACCCGTTTCACGGAAGGCAAAATCGAAAGCTGCCGCAACTTCGTCAATAAACTCTGGAACGCCAGCCGTTTCGTCGTGATGAACATCGAAAAGGACGACGACCTGACTTTCCCCGCCAAACTCAACGGCGCGGACAAGTGGATTCTCACCCGTCTCAACGATGTCGTCAAGGATGTCACCATAAACCTCAACAAATACGAGATAGGACTTGCGGCGGCGAGACTTTACGATTTCACCTGGACAGAGTTCTGCGACTGGTACATCGAGATGAGCAAACCCCTGCTTTACGGCGGCAACAAGAAGGATCATTCCCACGCCGTGGCAATGCTCACCTATGTGCTCACCGCCATTCTCAAACTGCTGCACCCCTTCATCCCCTTCGTCACCGAGGAGATATATTCCAAGTTCGCGCCCAAGGGCAGCGTGCTTATGGTGTCCGACTGGCCCGCCTACAACAAAAAGACGGTGTTCAGGAAAGAGGAGCGTCAGTTCGAATCCCTGCGCGAAACCGTGGTGGCAATCCGCAATATGCGTGCCGAGATGAATGTGCCGCCGTCCAAGAAGGTGGACGCCTTCGTGGTGACGGACAACGCTCCCTTCGTAGCGGGCGTGGCGGGCTATCTCGAAAAACTCGCGGGGCTGTCCTCGGTCACCGTCGTGGGCGGCAAGGACGAAGTGCAGGGCGCCGTGGCGTCCGTCGTGACCGCGCTTGCCGAAGTGCTGGTGCCTCTCGGCGAACTCATCGACACCGACAAGGAAAGAGAGAGACTGCAAAAGGACATTGCGGCGACCGCCGCCGATGTCGACCGTCTGGGCAAACTGCTGGGCAACGCCGCTTTCGTGGCGAAAGCCCCGCAGAAACTCGTCGATGGCGAGCGCGAGAAACTGGCGCGCGCCGAAGAGAAACTGGCAAAACTCAAAGAGAAACTCGCGGCACTCGGCGACTGATTGCCTACAGGAGAGCGGAGCATGATGAGATATACAAAGTCGGCGTTCAGATATTTCTTCGACAAGGGCCCCTATCTGGTGCTCCTGTCCATTGTGCCGTCCCTGCTTACGGCGTTGCTTTTCTCGCCGACGGCGACGCTCGACTATCTCCTCGAATACCGCGAAATAACTTTCACCGACTTCGGCGCGTTGTACGCCGACATTCACCGCCTGCCGTACAGCGTGTTCTATCTCGGCATAATAGGCATGGTGCTTTATGTCGTGGCGTTCGCGCTG
This sequence comes from uncultured Clostridia bacterium, assembly GCA_944360115.1. Taxonomy (GTDB): domain Bacteria; phylum Bacillota; class Clostridia; order Christensenellales; family CAG-917; genus Limadaptatus. The sequence continues at coordinate 17,521 of CALVTH010000002.1, read as the reverse complement.
ATGTTCGGCATTGTGGACAGGCACATGAGGATAGGGGAGTTCACCCTGTCCTTCCGCCGCGCCAAGACCCGCCTCAATTACAATCTGCTCACAGCGTTGCGCTTCGGATTTTTCTACGGCGTGGCGTTCCTGCTCGGGGATGTGCTGCTCTCCGTGCTGTATTATCTGTGGGCGGTGGCTTTCGGAGCGGGCGCCGAGTGGCTGGCGTTCTCGACGCTGAGCTGGCTCGCCGTCAGCGCGCTGCTGCTGTTCGTAAGCACGGGCATGATGTTGTGGGCGCCTTTCATGTTGCACACGGGACTGCGTTCATACGACGCGTTCCGCATGGGCTGGCGACAGATGTCGGGCAGGAGGATTCCCGCGGCGCTCGCGCTGTTTTTCGTGTATGTGCCCGCCATCGTCGTGACGGTGGTCGTCGGCGCGCTCACCGAGAGCGTGCTGTGGCGCGTCGTGGCGGACGGCGTGATATATTCCGTCGTGCTGAGCTTCTATGTCGTGCTGATGTACACCGTGTTCTACGATGTCACGGGCACGGAGAGAATGGACCTGCAGAAAATCGACATCTGGTCCAGGAAATGGAACCGCAAAATCTTCAAACACGGAGATAAAGAGGACGAAAAGGGCGACTGAACCGCCCGTTCGAGAGGAATTATGGAATTCAAATATTCGCTGTCCCTGTTGTTCTCCAATATGGGATTCGTGCTTAAAGTGTTGTTATGGGTGGTAATATGCGCCCTCGTGGTCACGGCAATCGGCTGTGCCGTGCTTATTCCCACAGTCAACGCGCTCGCCGCAGACGGGGCCGTGAGCGAAGCCTACGGCGCAATCGGCGGGGAGATATCCGCTTTCCTCGACGGCAGCACCGGCGTGGGGGACTTTTTGCACAATGTCGCCGCCGACTTCGAGGCGTTCCTGAACGCCGTCCTTGCTTCGCAGGGATTGCTTACGGCTCTCATTTTCATCTGTATAGCGCTCTATATCCTGTATGTCTTCCTGGTAGGCATATGTTACTATCCGATTGCCTACGCAGCCAATCAACTTATGTCTTCCAACATGCGCATAGGTCTGGCTTCGTCCATTGCGATGAACCTCAAGAAAGCCGTCAGATTCTCGGCGGCGCGTCTCACCGTCACGGTGCCCATTGACGCGATAGTCACCGCCATAGTCTGCGGCATTGCCTTCGGACTCTGGAACGCAATAGGCTTTTTCTCGCTTACCGTGGCGCTGGCTTTCGGCGTGTTCGGATACTCGGCACGCGCCACAGTCGTGGCAGGGTGGTTGCCCAGGCTGATGTTCAACAAGGACGAGAACATCTACACGGCGTTTTCCCGCAGTCTGCGAAGCGTCAAACTCAATTTCAAAGGTCTGCTGAAGTCGTTTATCATCACCTACTTCGCCACATATATGCTCGTCGCGACCTGCGGTATTCCCACTTTCGGACTTGTCGCGTTAGTGGTGCCGTCCATCAACTACTTCCTTATGAGACTCATCGAACTGGTGGGTTACTACAAGATGAACGGCATGAGTTTCTACACCGACGCGGTCACCGTCGTCGACACCGTTGAATTCGGTTACCGCACCGAAAACCAGCAGCGCGCCGACGAGGATGTCGCCGCCTATTACGGCAATTACGCCGCCGAAGCCTCTCTCGAAAAGAGGGAAGAGCAGGAACGCGAGCGTTTCGACGCGCCTCGCGGCGACGCTGCGGAAGCGGGTGACGGAGAGCGCGAGGAAACGACGGACGGAGAGGACGGCAAATGAAATTCAGGATGTATTTCGGCGCAGTCAAAACGGTGTGCATAGCCGTGGTCGTCGCAATCGGAGTCGCCGTCGTCACTCTCGATTCCGTCATGCTTTCGGGCGCCGTCAGCACGCTCACCACATCCAACACGGCTCTCGCGTGGGTGTCGCTCGTCGCGGGAGCGCTCATTGCGGCGTTTGCAGCGTTGCTGCTTTTCAACAGTTACTACAAGTTCGACGACGACGAACTCGTCATAGTGTTCGGCGTTTTCGTCGACAGGATAGAATACGACGAGGTGGAAGAGATTTTCGTCACCGTGGACGGCTACGAGATTTTCCTGCGCTACCGCCGCGTCGGGAAATCGCCCGCAAACCTGCGGCTTTACCTCTCGTCGGTGCGCAGCAAGGACATTCTCGACGAACTGGAGAGAAGGTGCGCTTTTGCCGTGGTGCGTTACATTCAGCCGCCCGCCGACAAGGACAAGGACGCCGACGGGAAATAACGGCGTTCCGCATTTCGCGAAGGATAAACATTTATGCATGACAGCCTTTCCGCAACAGAACTTTCCTCGTTTTTGCCGTTCGGTCCCGAACTGGAAGGCATACTCGCCGATTTTCTGAAAGATTCCGATTATCTCGGCAGCGACTATTCCTATTACGCCTTTCTCAGCTGGTTCGACAAGGGAGAATACCTCGTAAAAGGCGATGTGTTGTATCTCAGGTGCGTCATGGACGGGGAGACCTATTACTGGCCGCCGCTTGTGCGCGCAGGCGCGAGCCTGACTCCCGAGCAGGCGGCGCTCGCCCTTCCCGACGACTCGATGTTCGCTTTCTGCACGGAACAATTCGTCAACGAGACATACGGAGGATTTTTCGTGCTGACCAACCGCGACTGGGCGGAATACATCTACGATGTCGCCGATTTCGTCGCGCTGGAAGGCAAGCGCTATCACGCAAAACGCAATCACATCGCCAAGTTCGAAAAATCCTACCGCTACGAGATGTCGCCCTACAAGCGTGCCGACGACGCGGAAATCGCGGCGTTCGAGGACGCGTGGCTGGCGTCCAAGAAATTCGACGAAAAGGAACGCGTGAACGCCGAGCGCGAGAGAAACATCGTGCGCGGCTGGCTTGACGCCGCGGAGCGGGGCAAACTGGTGTGCGATGTGCTGCGCGTGGACGGCAAAATGGCGGGGATAGCAATCGGCGAAATCTCTCCGTCGGGCGTGGCAATAGAAATGTACGAGAAAGCCGACGCTTCCTACGAGGGGGTGTATTCCTTCCTCGCGCACGAATTCGCCGCTCGGCATTTCACCGGCTGTCGCTATCTCAACAGGCAGGAGGATATGGGCATGGCGGGATTGAGAAAATCCAAGTTGAGTTACTATCCCGCACTTCTGCTTGACAAATTCGTGCTTAAACCCGCCGTTGCGTATTCCGAGTGTTACAAGGAACGCACGGGGCGGACGGAAAGGAAATTGCCGAAAGGGGCAAAGGAGCGTATCCTCGCGGCGAGCGGCTATCGGATAAGACAGCTCACCGACGCCGACTTCGACGAGGTGTATTCCTTCCTTTGCGAGGAGAGGGAAGCGTTGCCCGATAAACTCTTTTTCCTCAATTATACGGAGGAGGAATTGCACGGCGTGCTCGAGGGCGGCGGAATGTACGGCGCCTTCATAGGCGGGCGGCTTGCGGCGACCTGCGCGTACGACACCGACGAGGAATATGCGGGCAGACTTGCCGAGATATGCGGCGCGGCGGGTGAAAAATATTACGAATTCAGCGGCATTATGACGGCGGCGCGCTACCGCGGTCTGGGGCTGAGTTCGCGGCTGTGCTCGTATGTGCTGAAAAAGGCGGCGGAGGCGCTCGCTCCCGCGACGCTGTGCGCCGTGGTGCAGTTCGACAACGCGCCCTCGCTCTCCAATCTCGGCAAACTGGGCTTTTCGCTCCGCGTCACCCGCAGTTGCGGGGAATACACTTTCTCGTATCTCACGCGCGAAATATGACGGTTTTTCCCGCGCCGCGGCGCGGGTTTCCCGTTGACTATTACGCGCGCCTGCGATATAATCTCCCTCGTACGAGGTTATTATGATTAGACTTTTCGATGAACAAATGTGCTGGGACGGGAAAACTCTCGTCGCCCGCGACGCTTTCCGCGGCGAAGTCTCCGCCGACAAGACCATGGCGCACGGCATTATCGCCGCGCACAACACCTCGGGCGACTCTTCCGCGCTCAGGTTGCGTTTCGACGCAATGGCGTCTCACGACATAACCTATGTCGGCATAATCCAGTCGGCGCGCGCGAGCGGTCTCGACCGTTTCCCCCTGCCGTATGTCCTCACCAACTGCCACAACAGCCTGTGCGCCGTAGGCGGCACGATAAACGAGGACGACCATGTTTTCGGGCTGTCCGCCGCAAGGAAATACGGCGGCATTTATGTGCCCGCAAACCTCGCCGTCATTCACAGCTTTATGCGTGAAATGTTTGCCGCGCCCGGCAAGATGATACTCGGCTCCGACAGCCACACCCGCTACGGCGCGCTGGGCACCATGGCGGTGGGCGAGGGCGGTCCCGAACTCGTCAAACAGCTGCTTCGCCGTACATACGACATAAATTATCCCCGCGTCATCGCCGTCGAACTGGTCGGCAAGGTGCGCCGCGGCGTCGGTCCTCAGGATGTCGCTCTCGCACTCATCGGCGCGACATTCAAGAAAGGTTTCGTCAAGAACGCCGTCCTCGAATTCGTGGGAGAGGGCATATCCGCGCTCCCCGTCGAGTACAGGAACGGCATAGATGTCATGACCACCGAGAGTGCCTGCCTTTCCTCCGTGTGGACGACGGACGACAAGGTGCGCGATTATCTCACCGCATACGGTCGCGGCGACGAATACAGGAAGATTGCTCCCGAGGCGGGCGCGCTTTACGACGCGGCGGTGAGAATCGACCTCGGCAAGGTGGAGCCCATGATAGCCCTGCCTTTCCATCCCTCCAATGTCTACAAGCTCGCGGATGTCATCGCCGCGCCCCACGATGTGCTGGGACAGGCGGAGAAAGAGGGCTGCGAACTGCTCGGACTGCCCTCGGGCGCTTTCCGTCTCACCGACAAAATCAAGGACGGCAAAGTGGTGGTGTCGCAGGGCGTCATCGCAGGTTGCGCGGGCGGCACCTACGACAACATCGTGACCGCCGCCAACATACTGCGCGGCAGGAGCACGGGCGCGGGCGCGTTTAACCTTACGGTGTATCCCGGGTCTCAACCCGCAAATCTCGCGCTCGTCAGGTGCGGCGCGGCGGCTTCGCTCATGGAAAGCGGCGCGGTGCTCAAACCCTGTTTCTGCGGTCCCTGCTTCGGTGCGGGCGATGTGCCTTGCAACAACGGCTTCTCCGTCCGTCACACCACGCGCAACTTCGAGCGCAGGGAAGGCTCCAAGCCCTCGGAAGGGCAGATTGCTTCCGTCGCGCTTATGGACGCGCGTTCCATTGCGGCAACGGCGGCTGCGGGCGGCGTGCTGACTTCGGCGCTCGGCGCGGATTACGACGAGACAATCCCCGATTTCGTCTACGACGGCAAACCGTACGCTTCCCGCGTCTACAACGGCTGGGGTAAGGCGGAGCCTTCCGCCGACCTCGTGTACGGTCCCAACATCACCGACATCCCCGCAATCGAACCGTTGAAGGAAAACCTCGCCCTCAAAATCTGTTCCGTCATCAACGACCCCGTGACCACTACGGACGAACTCATACCTTCGGGCGAGACTTCCTCCTATCGCAGCAATCCTCTCCGTCTTGCCGAGTTCGCGCTGTCGAGAAAGGACCCCGCGTATGTCGGGCGCTCCAAGGCGGTGCGCGACGGCGATAACGCCGATGTGTATGCGGCGATAGAAAAGAGCGGTATCGCAGGCGGATTCACCGTGGGCAGCGCGGTGTTCGCCGTCAAACCCGGCGACGGCAGTGCGCGTGAACAGGCGGCGAGCTGTCAGCGTTTCCTCGGCGGCGCCGCCAACATCGCCCGCGAGTACGCCACCAAGCGCTACCGCAGTAACCTTATCAACTGGGGTATGCTGCCCCTCCTCGACGCCGACGACGAGTTCGAACTCGGCGACATAGTGCTGGTGAAAGGCGCGCGTGCGCTTGTGGAGAGCGGCGCAAAGGTCTTCCCCGCGTTGCTCGTGCGCGGCGGGGAAATCCGCGACATCACCCTGACCATGGACGCACTCACCGACACCGAAAAGCAAATCGTCGCCGACGGGTGCCTCATCAACTACTACAAGCGCGGCTGAAGCCGTCGGAGAGATAAAATGCCGATTACGGACTTTTTGGTGCACAATGCGGACAACTTCGGAGACGAAGTCTGTCTCGTCGAGATAAACCCCGAACTCAAGGAAAAGCACGCCCTCACATGGAAGGACTATTCCCTCGTCGAGGTAACTCCTTACGAGGAACACCGCCGCGAAATGACATGGAAACAGTTTGACGAGCGGGCGAACAGATTCGCCAGTCTCCTGTTGTCCAAAGGCGTGGAGAGGGGAGAGAAGGTGGGCATACTGCTCATGAACTGTCTCGAGTGGCTGCCGATATATTTCGGAATACTCAAGGCGGGCGCCATCGCGGTGCCCCTCAACTACCGTTACACCGCAGACGAAATCAAATATTGTCTCGACCTCGCCGATGTGTCGGTGCTGGTCTTCGGTAAGGAATTCATAGGGCGAGTGGAGACGGTGTTCGGCGAACTGGACAAGGTGCGCGGAATGTTGTTCGTGGGTGAGGATTGCCCGACATTCGCCGACAGTTACGAACTGCTGACGGAGAGCGCGTCGCCCGAGCGTCCCGACATAAAACCGGACGACGAGGACTATGCGGCGATATATTTCTCCAGCGGCACGACGGGCTTCCCGAAAGCCATTCTGCACCGCCACAAAGCGCTTATGCGCGCCGCGATAACCGAACAGAAACACCATTCGCAACAGCGCGACGATGTCTTTCTCTGCATACCGCCCCTCTATCACACGGGCGCGAAAATGCACTGGTTCGGGTCGTTGGTCAGCGGCAGCAAAGCCGTGTTGCTGAAGGGCGTTTCTCCGCGCTGGATTCTGGGCGCGGCGTCCGACGAGAAGGCGAGCATAGTGTGGTTGCTCGTGCCGTGGGCGCAGGATATTCTCGACGCCATAGACAACGGCGAAATCAATCTCGCCGACTACGACCTGTCGGCGTGGCGGCTTATGCACATAGGCGCTCAGCCCGTGCCCCCGAGCCTCATACAGAGGTGGAAGAAGGTATTCCCGTCGCACGAGTACGACACCAACTACGGACTGAGCGAAAGCATAGGTCCCGGTTGCGTGCACCTCGGCGTGGAGAACATCCGCAAAGTGGGCGCAATAGGCGTGGCGGGCTACGGCTGGCAGACCAAGATAACCGACGAACATCACCGCGTGGTGCCGCGCGGCGAAGTGGGCGAACTTGCCGTCAAGGGCGACGGGGTCATGGTGTGCTACTACAAGGACGAGAAAGCCACCGCGGATGTGCTGGAGGACGGCTGGCTCTACACGGGCGACATGGCGCGCGAGGACGAGGAGGGATTCATCTACCTCGTCGACAGAAAGAAGGATGTCATCATCACGGGAGGGGAGAACCTGTACCCCGTGCAGATCGAGGATTTCATCCGCTCGTGCATGGCGGTGCGCGATGTGGCGGTCATAGGTTTGCCCGACGCGCGACTGGGCGAAATCGCGGCGGCGATAGTCGAACTCAAGCCCGAATATTCCGACTGGACGGAAGAGCGGCTTGCCGAATTCTGCAACGCGCTCCCGCGCTACAAGCGCCCGCGCAGAATCATATTCGACAAGGTGCCGCGCAACGCGACGGGCAAGATAGAGAAGCCCAAACTCCGCGAAAAGTATTGCGGCGCGGAGCCGCTCGTCGAAGCGCAGGTCACGCGCTGACGGCGCGCGTCGGCAGGACGGATTTTCGCAAAAGTCGATTTTAACACGACAAAATGACGGATAAACCGCGGTTATGCGGTTTAAGGAAAGGAAGAAATATGAGAAAACTTATGCTTGGCAACGAAGCGGTGGCGCGCGGCGCATACGAAGCGGGAGTGAGAGTGGTCTCCGCATATCCCGGCACGCCGTCCACCGAAGTCAGTGAATGTATCGCGGGCTACGACGAAGTGTACGCCGAGTGGGCGCCCAACGAAAAGGTGGCTCTCGAGGTGGCTGTCGGCGCGTCGATAGCGGGCGCGCGTTGCATGGCGTGCATGAAGCATGTCGGCGTCAATGTCGCCGCCGACCCCATGTTCACGGCGGCTTACACCGGCGTCAACGGCGGGCTGGTCATACTCGCCGCCGACGACCCCGGTATGCACAGTTCCCAGAACGAGCAGGATACGAGATTCTATGCGCGCAGCGCGCACCTGCCCCTCCTCGAGCCGGCGGACAGTCAGGAAGCCAAAGATTTCACCAAAATGGCGTTCGAGCTGTCCGAGAAGTACGACACTCCCGTCATCGTGAGGACGACGACCCGTCTTGCGCACTCGCAGAGTTTCGTCGAGACGGCGGACAGAGAGGATGTGCCGCTCCGCGATTATGTCAAGGATGTGACCAAGTACACCATGATGCCGTCTTCCGCAATAGGCAGACACATCGTCGTCGAGGCGCGCGAGAAGAGACTCGCCGCTGATGTCGACGGCTTCGACATCGTGCGCGAGGAGATGAGGGACGATTCCCTCGGCGTGGTGTGCTCGGGCGTGGTGTATCAGTATGTCCGCGAAGCGTTGCCCGAGGCTTCGGTGCTGAAACTCGGCATCGTCTATCCCGTCGCGCTCGGCAAGGTCAGGGAATTTGCCGGGAAGGTCAAACGCCTCGTGGTCGTCGAGGAACTCGAGCCGTTCATCGAAGACACTCTCAAGGCGGAGGGTATCGCCTGCGAGGGCAAGAACATCTTCTCCCTGCAAGGCGAGTTTTCCACCGCAATCATCAAGGAGAAACTGCTCGGCGTCAAGGTCGAGACCGAAAAGAAGGATTTGCCCGTGCGCCCGCCCGTGATGTGCGCGGGGTGCCCGCACCGCGGCGTGTTCTACATACTCAACAAACTCAAACTCACCGTGTCGGCGGACATCGGGTGCTACACCCTCGGCGCACAGCCGCCGCTTGCCGCAGTCGACACCGTGGTGTGCATGGGCGCCAGCGTGGGTATCGCCCACGGCTTCGAGAAGGCGCGCGGAAGAGAGCAGTCGCAGAAGACCGTTGCCGTCATCGGCGACAGCACTTTCATTCACAGCGGCATAACGGGGCTCATCAACGCCGTGTACAACAAGAGCAACATCACGCTCATCATTCTGGACAATTCCACCACGGGTATGACGGGTCATCAGCAGCACCCTGCAACGGGGCTGACCCTCAAGCAGGAGCCTGCCAAGATTCTCGACATCGTCGCGCTTTGCAAGACGGTGGGGTGCGACAGCGTGAGGGTCACGGACAGCTACGACCTTGCCGACCTCGAGAAAATCATCAGGGAAGAGACCGCACGCGACGGAGTGTCCGTCATCGTTGCCAAACGCCCCTGCGCGTTGCTCGACCGCAACTATCCTCCCGCCTGCACGGTGGAGGATTGCAGGAGGTGCGGAATGTGCTTCCGTCTCGGTTGCCCCGCAATCGAGAAGCAGGCGGACGGCTCGGCGAAAATCAACCCCGCTCTTTGCGTGGGTTGCGGACTGTGCGCCAAGGTTTGCCGTTTCGGCGCAATCAAGGAGGGCAGAAAATGAAAAGCAACATTCTGATTGTCGGTGTGGGCGGACAGGGCACATTGCTGGCTTCCCGTATTCTCGGCGCGCTTGCCGAGGGCGAGGGCAGCGACTGCAAACTCAGCGAGGTGCACGGCATGTCTCAGCGCGGCGGCAGCGTCGTCACGCATGTCAAAATCGCGCCCGAGGTCACCAGTCCCATAGTCGGACTGGGCGATGCGGACATCATTCTGGCTTTCGAGGAACTGGAAGCCCTGCGTTATACCGATTTCCTGAAAAAGGGCGGCACGGTGGTCGTCAACACTCAGCAGATACTGCCCATGCCCGTTATCACGGGCGCGAGAAAGTACCCCGAAAACATCATCGGCGAACTCAAGGCCCGCGCGGGCAAGGTCATCGCCGTCGACGCCGCGGCGGTTGCCGAGGAGATAGGCAACCTCAAGACCGTCAATGTCGTCATGATAGGCGCGCTTGCGCGCAGTCTTGGCGTGCCGTTCGAGGCGATAGACGCCGCGCTCAAAGCCACCGTCAAACCCAAACTTTACGAAGTCAACCGCGTCGCGCTCGAAAGAGGGTACGCCTACGAGGAGGAAAAATGAGATATTACGACGAAAAGCACGAGACCATGTCCCGCGACGAGATGACCGCATTGCAGTCGGCGCGACTTGTCGATGTGGTGAAGAGGATGTACGAAGGCGCGCCTTATTACCGCGCCAAAATGGACGCCATAGGTTTGCTTCCCGGCGACATCAAGGGTATCGAGGACATCGACAAACTGCCTTTCACCACCAAAGCCGACCTGCGCGCCAATTATCCTTTCGGATGTTTCGCGCTGCCCAAGAGCGAAATCAGCCGCGTGCACGCGTCCAGCGGCACCACGGGCAAACTCACCGTCGTCGGGCTCACCAACCGCGACATCGACGACTGGGCGGAGTGCGCCGCACGCGCGCTCGTCATGGCGGGTTGCGACAAGAACGACATCGTCCATGTGTCCTACGGCTACGGATTGTTCACGGGCGGTCTCGGACTGCATTACGGCTCCGAGAAACTCGGCTCCATGACCGTCCCCGCGTCGGCGGGCAACACCATGAGACAGATTACGCTCATCAAGGATTTCGGTGCGACGGCGCTTGCCTGCACGCCTTCCTACGCCATGGTCATCGGCGAGGAAATCGAAAAGATGGGTCTCAGCCTTTCCGAGTTCAAACTCAAACGCGGCATTTTCGGCGCGGAGCCGTGGTCGGAGGATATGAAACGCGAAATTGAGCGCAAGCTCGGTATCACCGCCTACGACATCTACGGTCTGTCCGAAATCAGCGGTCCCGGCGTTGCCATGAGCTGCGGCGGCGACTGGGGATTGCATGTCATGGAGGACTATTTCTATCCCGAAATAGTCGACCCCGACACCCTGAAACCCGTCCCCGACAAGACGGACGGCGAACTGGTGTTCACCACGCTCCGCAAGCAGGGTATGCCTCTCATCCGCTACCGCACCCGCGACATCAGTGCGCTCAATCACGACGCCTGCTCCTGCGGCAGGACGCTGTGCCGCATGAAACGCGTCAGTGGCAGGACGGACGATATGCTCATCATCCGCGGCGTCAATGTGTTCCCGTCGCAAATCGAGTCCGTGCTCATGAACATCAAGGAAATCGTCGGCTCGCACTACCAGATTATCGTCGACAGGCAGAACAACCTCGACACCATGGAAATACAGGTGGAACTGGCTCCCGCCGTGTTCTCCGACGAAATCAGGAAGGTCGAGGAAATCCGCCGCAGAATAGAGCACGATATGATGGGCAACCTTGGCGTGGGCGCGAAAATCACCCTCGTCTCTCCCGACAGTCTCCCGCTTTCCACGGGCAAGACCGTCAGAATCATCGACAAACGCGCAAAACAATAAGGAGGGAATTATGCTCGTAAACCAAATCGCGGTCTTTCTCGAAAACCGCAAAGGCAGACTGTTTTCCATGCTGAACGCGCTCTCCGAGGCGGGTATCAATGTGGAATCGCTCAACATCGCCGACACCCGCGACTTCGGCATTGTCCGCATAATCACCGACGACAACGCGGGCGCGAAAAAGGCGCTTGCCGAGGCGGGATTCACAGCCGCCGACACCGACCTCGTCGCAATAGAAGTGGACGATGTGCCGGGCTCTCTCACCGCCACCCTCGGCAAACTCAGCAAAGAGGGTATCAACCTCGAGTATGTCTATTCCTATTCGAGGGCGGGCGGCAAGGCGCTCATCCTGTTCAAGACTGACGACGCCGCCGAGGCGGAAAAACTGCTTCGCTGACAACCGCGGAGACGGGCAAGCATAAAATGTTGCATAGCGCGGTACGCCGCGCGGAGGCGCATTTTGGAATTGCTCGTCAAGGTAAATCTCGGGAAAATAAGGTGTAATCTGCGCGCGGTCAGGACGCTCACCGGCGGCAGAATCCTGCTTATGGTAAAGGCGGACGGCTACGGTCACGGCATGACCGAAGTCGCCCGCGCCGTCGAGGACGAGGTCGATATGCTCGGCGTCGCGGTGACGGAAGAGGGCAGGAGACTGCGCGAGTGCGGGGTCACCGCTCCCGTGCTGGTCGCCGTGTGTCCGCCCGAGGAGTACGGCGAGGCGGCGGCGCTCGGACTCACCGTCGCGGTGTGCGACGACGGCGGACTGGCGAGATTGCCCGAGATGATCGCGCCGCCCGACTTTCACATCAAATTCGACACGGGTATGCACCGTCTCGGGTTTTCCCCCGAGCGCGCGGACGAAGTGTTCGCCGTTCTGCGCGAAAGGGCGCTTATCCCGTCGGGGTGCTACTCCCATTTCCGCGAACCCTGCGCGGAACAACTGGAAATCTTTTCGTATGTTGCCGCGCGTGCGCGCGCATATTTCCCCGACATAACGCTGCACATGGCGTCGTCGGGCACGGTGGGTTATCCCGCTGCCCGTTTCGACATGGTGCGCGTGGGGCACGCCGCATACGGCGGTGCGATGAGCGTGGAAAGCCGCGTCGTTGCGGTGAGGCACGCTTGCGCGGGCGAGTGCGTGGGATACGGACATTTTACGCTGAACAGAGACACGGACATCGCCGTCGTGTTCGGCGGATATTTCGACGGAGTGCGCAGAGGCAGTCCTGCCGTCGCCGTCATAGGCGGCAGGCGGTGTCCCTCCCTCGGCAGCGTGTGCATGGATATGTTCGCCGTGGATGTCGGCGGTGTGAGATGTTCCGTCGGCGACAGGGCAATACTTATGGGAAAGGAACTTCCCGCGTCCGAAATCGCCGCAATGCGCGGCACCGTGGATTACGATGTGATGACGGGCTGGACGGGAAGAATAAAAAGGATATACTCAGATGACCAAACAGGAAGCGAGACGGAAGGCTAAAGCGGCGGTCGCCGCCATGAGCGACGCGGAAAAGGAATGGGCGAGCGGCGCGATTGTCGACGCCCTGACTTCGCTTGACGCAGTCAGAAAGTGCAAGCGTCCTTTCGTCTTTCTCTCGGCGGAGGACGAGCCGGACACGCACGAACTGATAGGCTTGTTGCTGGCTCTCGAAAAGACGGTGTCCGTGCCACGCACGGTCGGCGACGAAATGGAAGCCGTCGTCATCACGCCGTACACGGATTTTCGCAAAAACAAATGGGGCATAGAAGAGCCCGTCCGCGGTCACGCCGCAACCGACATCGACCTTGCCGTCGTGCCGCTGGTGGCGTTCGACGGAGTCAGGCGGGCGGGGCACGGCAAGGGTTTTTACGACCGCTTTTTTGCCCGCTTTCCCGACTGCGTAAAGATAGGCGTCGCCTTTTCCGCGCAGCGTGCGGAGGGACTGGAGACCGAGCCTCACGATGTGCCGCTTGACGCCCTTGTCACCGAAAAAGAGGTGATAACCGCTCAAAATACGACAGTAAACACCTTTTTCGGAGAATAATGATGAGAGTCGTCAGCGGAAAGTACCGTGGAAAAAAACTTGTGTCGCCGTCAGATTCGTCGGTGCGTCCCACCACGGACAGAATCAAGGAAACGGTGTTCAACATACTTCAGGCGCGCGTACCCGAAGCCCGCGTCCTCGACCTTTTCGCGGGGAGCGGTGCGCTCGGGATAGAGTGTCTGTCGCGCGGTGCGGACGAAGTGATTTTTGTGGACAACTCCCGCGCTTCGATAGAACTCGTGCGGCAAAATCTGCGCGGGATAGAGGGCAATTTCAGGGTGGTGCAGGCGGATTTCGCCGCCGCGCTCCGCACCGAGAAAAAGCCTTTCGACATCGTTTTCGTGGACGCGCCCTACGGCAGCGGACTGGGCGAGGTCGCCGTCGGTTCCGTGCTCGACCTCGGCTTGCTTGCCGACGACGGGGTCATCGCCTACGAACATTCCGTAAATCTGCCTTTCCGTCCTTCGCGCGACGACATCGTGACGCGCGAAAAGGTTATGGGCACCGTGACCGTCGATTTCGTCCGCAGGAAAAGGCGGGCGCTCGTCACGGGCAGTTTTGACCCGATTACCGTGGCGCACGCCGCCATAGTCGAGGCCGCTCTCGCCGAGTTCGACGAGGTGACGGTGGCGTGCCTGGTCAATCCCGACAAGCGGTATATGTTCACTCCCGAGGAGCGCGTCGCGTTGGCTAAGGCGGCTTTTTGCGGAGAGCCGCGGGTGCGCGTGATTTTTTCGGAGGACGACGCCGTCGATGTGGCGAGGCGCGAGGGGGCGCAGGTTCTCGTGCGCGGACTGCGCGGCGGGGAGATGACGGACTACGAACGCGAAATGGCGATCTACAACAGCGGTCACGGCGTCGAGACGGTTTTCGTGTCGCCCGATGTCAACGCGGAAATTTCTTCCACCGCCGCCCGAAAAGACATTCTCAAAGGGGACTTCCGCGCCGTGCCGAAAGGTGCTATAATCGAATTGAAAGAAATTCTCTCACACAAAAGAAAGGGGGACGCTCAAGCGTAACTGCCATGGAAACCATCGATATGTTGCTCAACGAAATGGAAAGCGAGATCCTGAAAGCCAAGAAAGTGGCGTTCAGTTCCACCGACATCGCCGTCAACAGACAGGCCATGCTCGATTTGCTCACGCGGTTCAGGGCGAGTTATCCCATCGTGCTGAAAGAAGCGGAACAGATTAAAAAGGAACGCGACGACATTCTCACCAAAGCCGAAGCATACGCCAACAAAACAATGGACGCGGCAGAAGAGCGCGCCCGCGAGCTTATCGCCGCTTCCGAGATAACCCGCCGCGCCACCGAAGAAGCCGAAAGCATGCGCGAGGAAGCCAAGAAGAACTACATCAAAATGGACTACGAGGCGCGCGCGCTGGCTTTCAACATCCTCGATTCCGTGGAGAAGCAGTTCAACGAAAGCCTGAACACCATCGCCGACCGCAAACGCCGCCTCGTCGACGGCTGAGACATTCCCACGGAAGGGCGCGAGTTTTTCGGCGCAGATAAATGATAAAAACCGTGCAATTTCGCTTGCACGCCGTTTGTTTTTATGGTATTATCACCTCACCGTGATTTTGCCTCCATGGTCAAGCGGTTAAGACGTCGCCCTCTCACGGCGGAATCTGGGGTTCGATTCCCCATGGAGGTACCAAACAAAACAGCCTGCGAACAGCGGGCTGTTTTGTTTTGCGTTTTGTGAACGCAAGGGGAATCGAACAGGCGGAAAAGCGAACAGTCCATAAGAACTGTTCGCCCGCCCGGGCGTGATAGCGCGAGCAATGTCGGTTGAAAGAAACGGATGTCATCCCCAAGCCGCACGGTATGAAAGCGTGGCGAGTGCGGAGCGATTCCCCATGGAGGTACCAAACAAAACAGCCTGCGAACAGCGGGCTGTTTTGTTTTGCGTTTTGTGAACGCAAGGGGAATCGAACAGGCGGAAAAACGGTATAGTGAGTATTGAAAAATCAGCCTCGAAGTGATATAATATCTCCACTCAAAAGTTTTGTGGGGGAATTATGATTTTTTCCAAGGTTCCTATGAAGAGCAGGGTGATTATCGCGGTAACGCTTTTCGTCGTCATTGTGGCTGGGCTAATCGTCGCCGCAACCTACACGGATTTGCAGGTCAGCGATATCATGACAAACGGCATACTCGAGGACGGAGAATATTTGGCGTCGGACACTTTCGGTGTGGCGTTCGAGATATTCGGATCGTCGCCCGTGTATGTCATTGCGGGTTTTTGCTGCCTGTTCGTGATGATGTATATATGGCGCTTTTTCAAGCTCCGTCCGTTGCGTGACCTCGCCTGCGCGGTGTTTCTGGCGGGAGCCGTGGTGGCGTTCTGGCTGTTCTTCGACGATATGTTCGGCTATGTGCTCGAACACGCCGGAATGGAAGACACCTACCTCGAGAATGCGCTGACGCTCATTGCGGTGATCTGCGCCGTTCTTGCCGTGGTCACGGTCATATTCGCACTGTACAGGATGAAGGACGAGACTTTGCGTTCGCTCATCAAATTCGTGGCGGCATTCATACTGCTTGCCGCGGTGGCCAACCTGATCATCCATTTCGTCAAAGTGCCTGTCGGCAGAATGAGATATCGCGCGATGAACAGCGACCTCGGGCAGAGCATGGGCGGATTCGCAAACTTCACCAACTGGTATGTCATGAACGGACAGGACACCGACAAAGTGGCTTTGTTCGAATCCGTCTACGGAGTGTCCGACGCGTTCAAGTCCTTCCCGTCGGGACACACCTGCGCCGCAGGCATGACCTATGCGCTCATAATGTTGCCCGACATCCTCAAAATGAAGAACAAACCTCTCCGCGCGTTGTGCTGGATTTTCCCCGTGGTATTCACGGGGCTGGTCGCCGTCAGCAGGATCATGGTGGGCGCCCACTTCTTCTCGGATGTGCTTTTCGGCGGCACAATAGCATTCGTGACGGCGGTGCTTGCGCGTGAGATTGTCGTCTTCCGTTTCGAGCATTTCAAGTGCTTCGGCAAGAATTATGTCCCCGCGCCCGTGCTCGACGAGGACGAAATCTGAAATAAGGACTGTATTCCCGTCGCTTGCGGCGGGAAGGTGACGCGTATGAAAACCAAATACAAAGTTCTAACGGGGATTTTCGGCGGGCTGTTCGTCGTCGTTTCGCTGGTGAGCTGTTGCGTGGTGGGGATAGTCCATTGCGAATACGACAAAAACTATTTCGACGGCGCGGTCAATCCGTACATCGCCACCGACTCCGTTATGGTGTCGGCGCACCGCGCGGGCAGCAATGTCGCCCCCGAAAACACGCTGTACGCTTTCAGGCTGGGTATCGAGGAAGCAAAGACGGGCGGTTATAAGGTGGATATATGGGAGTTCGACCTGCACATCACCAAGGATAACCAGCTGGTGCTCCTGCACGACCATACACTCGACCGCACTTCCGATTCCGTCGAGGTGTTCGGCGTCGAGGACGCCCGTCCCGAGGATTACACCCTCGCCGAACTGCGCACCCTAAATATGGGGTACAATTTCGAAATCGACGGGGAATATCCCTACCGCGATTACACTCCCGAACAGGTGGCGGAGGCGGGGCTTACGATATGCACGCTCCGCGAGGTGCTGGACTATATGGAGAGCGCCGAAGCGCGCGAGGCGGCGCCCGACGGCAGGTTCGCGTACATAATCGAAATCAAGAACAGCGGCAAACTCGGCGAGACCGCCGCGGATTTGCTGTATGCCACGCTCGACAATATGGATTTGCTTCCCTATGTCGTGTTCGGCACTTTCAATCAGAATGTCAGCGAC
Source organism: uncultured Clostridia bacterium (assembly GCA_944360115.1). Classification (GTDB taxonomy): domain Bacteria; phylum Bacillota; class Clostridia; order Christensenellales; family CAG-917; genus Limadaptatus. The sequence goes on along the minus strand of CALVTH010000002.1, from coordinate 315 downwards.
TATGTGGACGCGAATTATCCCGCGTTGCTGCGCTCATCCTCGATATGCGAAGTGCTGGATTTCTGGCTTGCGTATCTGACAAATGCCGACCTCTCCAAGAGGGGAGTGGGATACTGCGCCCTGCAGATACCCTACAGCAAATCGGTCTCTTTCCTCGGCACCAAGGAACTCATCGACTACGCGCACAAGTACAATATAGCGGTGCAGTACTGGACGATAAACGAAAAGGACGATATGGAGTATCTCAAGTCCATAGGAGCCGATTGCGTGATGTCCGACTGGCCCGACCTCTGCTACGAAGTGCTGAAGGGATAA
>CALVTH010000001.1 GCA_944360115.1 uncultured Clostridia bacterium | reverse complement strand
GGGCGGGATTTGGCGCCGTGTTTGCCGTAGAATTCGAGCACGGGCGAACGGAACACCGTTTTGTCGGCAATGCGTCTGCCGCGTGCCGCGCCTTCCGCCGCCAGGGATTCCAGCAGTTGGGCGAAATCTATGCCGAGCGGCTCGAAAAGGTAGAACGCCAGCGACCCGGGCACGGTGTTTATCTCGTTGACATACACCTTGCCGCGCGCCTTGTCCACCAGAAAGTCCACCCTCACCACGCCGAAAAGCTCCAGTTCGCGGTATATTTTTTCGGTGTTCGCCCTGACGACGCGGTTGAGGTCGCCTATGTCCGCGGGCATGATGTTGCCCCCTCCCTTTTCGCCGCGCATATACTTGTCCTCGAATGTGAGAATGTCCCCCGCGGAGACGGGCTGTTCGGTCTCGGACACCACCACCTTGCCCTCGCGCATAAACGCCGCGCAGTTGACCTCGGTAAAATCCACCAGTTTTTCTTCGACGATTGCCTTGTCGCCGAATTCGAACGCCGTCTCCAGCGCACAGGCGAGTTCTTCGGGGTTTTCCGCCGCGCTTATGCCTATGCTGCTGCCCTGCGACACGGGTTTGACTATGAGCGGATAGTCGAGTTTTGCGGCGCGGAGCGCGCTTTCGCATTTGCCGTCGGCGTACTCCGTCCGACTCAGCACGGCGTACGGCACGACATTGAGCAGCATATTGTCGAAAATGCGCTTGGACAGCACCTTGTCCATACCTATTGCCGAGCCCGCGACGGTGGGCGAACAGTAAGGCACGCCGTTGAAATCCAGCAATCCTTGCAACACTCCGTTTTCGCCCTCGCCGCCGTGACAGCATATCAGCGCGACATCGGGCTTCCATTCCCTTTTGAGTTTGCCGCGCCGCAACGAACAGAACACGCCGCCGTACAGCGCGACCGCCGTGTGCTCCTCCGCCCTGAACGGCGTGAACGCCGCGACGGAATCCAGTTTTCCCGTATAGAAAACGCCGTCGCACATATAGAACGGGCGCACTTCGTGCTCGCTCTCCGACAGCGCGGCGAGCGCCTGCATTGCGGTGATGACGGATATATCGCTCTCGGGCGAACGCCCGCCGAACAACACGGCAATCTTCATTGTATCCTCCTATTCGCTGTAATTGTCGGGAAGGTCGTTGAGCAGCAACAGTATGTCGCCGAGGTGCAGAAGTTCGGGGAATTTGCTTTCGGCTTCCGACAGCGTGCGGAATATGTGCGTCTCCCCCGCATATCCCCCCTCCTTGAGTCCCCTGCGTATGGGCGCGGTGCGCTTCTCGCCTATCAGCACCGCAACATCGCACACCTCGGCGATACGCCTTCCCAGCAGATAATTTTCCTCGTCCTCTGCGCCGCCGAGTTCCACCATTCCCGGAGTGACCACCACTTTGCGCCCCGCAAACAGCGACAGCACATCCAGCGCGCACCTCGCGCCGTCGGGATTGCAGTTGAAAGTGTCGTCGATTATCTTCACTCCGTTGCCGTGCACCAGCTGCAATCTGTGTTCCACGGGCTCCAGCCCCGCCACCGCCCGAGCGATGTCACGGAGCGGCACCCCCAGACAGTACGCCATTGCGGCGGCAAGCGCGATGTCGAGAATGTTGTGTTCGCCGAGCAACCGCGTTGCGCACTCCACGCTTTCCTCGCCCACCGACAGCGTGAAAACGCACCCGTCCTCGCACACGGCGGCGTCCGAAACCCGCACGGCACAGTTTTCGCCCTCACCCGCAAGCACGATGTTGCCCCGCGCGTTTTCGGCTATGGCGGGCAGCGCGGCAAGCGCGCCCGACACCACGCACACGCCCCTCTCGGAGGAGATGTCCAACACGCGCAGTTTTTCGCGTAATATAGCTTCCCTGCTGCCGAAAGTCTCGAGGTGTTGGGTGTTGATTGCGGTGAGCACGGAGTGTGTGGGGCGCACTATTTTCATGAGTTTCCTGATGTCGCCCTTGCGCCGCGCGCCCATTTCGGCTATGAAAACATCGTGCGCGGGAGTGAGACGGTCGGTGGTTCTGGCTATGCCCATAGGCGTGTTGAAACTGCCTTCCGTGGCAAGCACATTGTATTTGCCTGCGAGCATTGCGGCGAGATAATTCTTGACCGAGGTCTTGCCGCAGCTGCCCGTAATCGCCACCTTCACGAGGTCGGGCCGCTCGCTGAGCCTTTTTGCCGCCCGCTTTTCGTAACGGCGGTTGTTGAGCCGCTCGAACACATTGACGACGGACAGCGCCGCCGCAAACAAGGGCGGATACACGACGGGAATGGCGAAAAACAGCGGATAACGCAGATAGAAATCGCCAGCGTACCCGTTGAGCGCCATCAGGGCGAGGGTGACCGCGGCGGTTATGACGACCGAGGCGAAGACTATGGCGCGCACGGCGCGGCGGGTGTAACGCAACGGCTTTTTCTTTTCCGTGTTGTCCTCTATAAAATAGAGGGCAATTTCGGCGATGAAAAAGAAAAGACAGGTCAGAAAACCCCAGAAAGCGCGCGACGACACGAAATAGAATCCCGTCCACACTCCCGTGAAAACGACGGCGCACACGAGGTCGGTGAGGTACGCCGAGCGCACCTGACGGGAGCGGAACACGGCGGAGGGGCGGTAATTGTCGAGCTGGGCGGCGTGCAGGCAGGGGCGAGCCATAGCCGCCGTGACGACGAGTGTCATCAGAACATAGAACCAGTCTCCGCGCGCAAAAACCATATCCCCTCCGAGCCGTTCAAGGACATTATATTTTCGGAGCGGTCACTTTGTGATTTCTCCGACGAAAGCGCGGAGCACGGGCAGGAAATGCGCGGAGTCCTCGAGGTAAGCGAAGTGCCCGCCGTCGAGCGTGAAAATATGGCTGTCTTTTATGCCTTTTCGGAACTTTTTCGCCATATAAAAGGGGGTATCGCGGTCGTCGCGCCCCCAGAAAATCGCCGTCGGACACCCGACGAGCGGCAAAAGCGGAGTCTGGTCGTAGCCCACTATGCGTTTGAAACACTCTTTCATCACGGGCGACAGCGCACGGTAATCGGACGACCCCGCCAGCCCTTTGCCGCCGAGTTTTACGGACAGTTTGTGCAACGCCACCCTGAAATAATACGACGGTTTGCGGCGCGGTTTCAGTCCCGCCGCGTCCACAAGCGCCAGCCCCACGACGCGTTCACGGTGTTTTGCGGCGATTTCCAACGCCACCCTGCCCCCGAAACTATGCCCGACGAAAACGGCTTTAGCCGCGCCTTCTCTGTCCATAAGCGATAGTATGTCCGCCGCGTACTCGGGCACTCCGCGCGGCTCCGTCGGCTCGGGATTGTCGCCGAAACCGCTGAAATCGGGCGTTATGACCCCGTATCCCGCCCTGGCAAACATATCCGCGGACAAAGAAAACGCCGAGGAGTCGCCTCCCCAGCCGTGCAAAAATACTATGTGCGCGCCGCGGCGCGGGCGGGTTGTTCCTTGCAAGAGCCTCCTACATTTCGAGCGTCATTATGAGCGCGTCGAAGCGGTTGTTGTAGTACTTCCTGCGTATGCCCTGCACCTGAAACCCGAACGCCCCGTAAAGGTTGATTGCGGGGAAATTGTTGCTCTTGACTTCGAGAGTCACGATTTTGGCGCCCTTTTCCTTGGCTTTTTCCAGAAGCGCGGACATCAGCATTTTGCCTATCCCGCGACCTCTCTCGGAGTTCTTGACGGCGATGTTGGTTATGTGCGCCTCGTCGAGAACGGTATGAAACCCGCCGTAGCACACCACCTCGTCTCCGCGCGTGCCGACGAGATAAGTGGCGTTTTCCGCGCTGAGTTCGGGTATGAACATATTCACCGTCCACGGCAGGTCGAAGGCTTCGCGTTCGATTGCCGCCATTTGTTCGAGGTGGTCAAAGCGCAGGGGTTCGAACTTCACTTCGCGTTCCTCTCCGCCTGCGGCTTCCGCATATAGAACGGCTCGAAAACGGGGACGAACTCCCCTTTCCCGACCTTTGCGGCAAAGATTGCCGCCAGAGTCTCCGCCGCGTCGCCGACTGGGGCGCAACGGAACTTCTCGCCCTTTGCGACAGCCTCGGCGTATTCCTCGGCGGTGAGGAAAAAGGTCTCTTTCACTTCGCCGTCCTCGCACCGCGCGGCGTACACATTGCCACGCCCCGCGTCGATTGCGACATTCACCGCACCTCTACTGTATGCAATCGGCTCGAAAGCCGTCACAGCCACTCTCTTTGCGCCCGTGGCGAAAGAGATTGCCGTCGCCGTCGCCGCGCCTATTCTTATTCCCGTGAAAGACCCCGGACCGACAACCGCGCCCACCGCGCCGAAATCGGCGGGTTTTGCGCCGCATTCGCGCAGTATTTCGTCCAGCGTGGGCATGAGCAAAGCCGTGTGACCGCTCTTGCCCGCGTCGAAAGAACGGGAGACAAGTCTCCCGTCGAATATTGCTCCCGCCGTGAGCATGCGGGAGGAAGTGTCGAAAAAGAGTATGTTCATTATTCCGCCGCGGGAGTCTCGGAATGTCCGTCCTCCGCCTCGGGAGCGCCGCAGGATTCGCCGTCGTCGCCGTCCGCGTCGCTTTCGGAAACCTCCGCCGCGGGCTTCTGTTTGCCCCCGTCCTTGTTCTCCGCGCTGTCGGATATGACGAAATGCCTTTCGGTGTCTCCCTTCGCGGTTATTTTGACATCAATGACCCGCTCTGTCAAGTCGCCGCCCTTGTTCCACTCCACGACGAACACGGCGTTGTCGGGCGCGTCCTCGAAAAGTCCGAGTTCGTAGGTCTCGTCCTCGTCCGTCACGCGGTACATATCGGCGTGATAGAGAGGAAGCCTGCCGCTGTTGTAGATGTTGAGAATGGTGAAAGTGGGGCTGGTGACCTCCTCGGTGACGCCGAGAGCCTTGGCAAGTCCTTTGGTGAAAGTGGTTTTGCCCGCGCCGAGGTCGCCTTCGAGCAACACGGTTTCGCCGCCTTTCAGAGTGTCGGCAACGCGCTTTGCGAGAGCGAAGGTCTCCTCTTCTCCGTCGCAGTCGTACTCTCCCGACAGTTTTTTGTGAATGAGAGACTCGCCTTCCCAGTGCAGGATTTTGCTGAGTTTCTTGTAAAGCAGGAAAGTAAGCAACGACATAATGAGCGTGCGCAACAGATTGAAAGGCACGATGCCCAGTCCGAGATAATAGGCGTAAAAGGTTTCTTCGGTCGCATTGGGATATATTGCGGAACATATCCCCACAATGGTGCCGAAATTGCCGCCGAACATCATTTCGGTGTAGAACGGAATGGAAATGAAGCGGTTGATGAGCACCGCGGCAACAACGACCACCGCCGTTCCCACGGAAATACCTATGAAAGCGTGCTTTTTGTCCTTGCGCAGCCTGTAGATTATCGAAGCGGGCAACACATACGCCACGCCGATGATTATGTCGGTCAGTTCGCCCACATACGCCGTCGATGTCAGCGGCAGTTTCAGCAGGCACTTGAACACGACGACCAGCACCCCTGCCACAGGTCCCATAGAGAACCCGGCAAGCATAGCGGGCAATTCCGAGAACTGCATTTCGAGGAAGGACGGGAACATAAACGGCAGATTGAATTTCAGCAGATACAGCACGAAAGAAATCGCCGTAAGCACCGCGATTTTGGCGACGACAGCCGCCGACATTTTGAGAGTGATTTGTTTCTTTCCGATTTGCATAAAGCCCTCCTCGGGCGTGAAAAACGCCCCGACCATACAAATCGGGGCGCGCACGGAAAAACGACCGTTCCGCTTCTTCCATCCGGACTATACCGTCGGTACGGGAATTTCACCCGTTCGGCTTGCAAGCAAGTTCGCGGACTGTAACCGCCGGTGAGGAATCGCACCTCGCCCCGAAGCACCCTCATCTTATTCCCGCGGGACGAAATTGTCAACGCTTTGCTTCAACCCCGTCGAAATTATTTGTACGGCTTCCCGCAAGAGCCGCACTCTACCCTCCGTCACGGCGCGTGCCCGCCCCGCTCGCGCCTCCGCACTCTTAAGCAAAAGCCGCGCGCACACGGTATAAAAGCGACGGCGAAGTCGAAAATACGGGTATGGACAATTTCGATTTCAACGAAAGCGCCTATATTGTGCGCCAACCCGAAGCAACAGACAACGCCGTTTTCGCCCCCGAAATCTCAACGCCCGACTATACGGTGACGGAAAACCCGAGCATAACTCCCCGTCCCGAACCGCGTGCGGTTCCCGATGAAAACGGAAACGGCCCGAGAGAAAACGGCGAAACGCGCCCCGCTCCCCGGTACAAGCACCCGCACCGCAACGGCAGACCGAACGACAGCGGCGAAAACTCCGTGATCGACGTCAAAAACGTCTATCCCGAAGGGAAAGACGAGGGAGACGGAGACGGAAACGGACACCGCCCCGTACCTCTTCCCTATTTTCCCGACGGAGAAGAACAAAACCGCCCGCAGGTCCGCCCCGCCCCTTATAATGACGGAAACGACGCCGCAACCTACGCCCCCGACGTTTTGACTGACAGCACCGCCCGCCCGCTCCCGGACGGAGGGCTCGGGGACAAAATAGTCCCGCGCACCCTGACGGCAAACGAAAGCGTCGCAACCGACGCGGCGCTTGCCAACGACAGCGTTGCGGCGGCTCGGGCAATCGAAACGGAGGACGGAGTGCTGGTCGCCGTGCTTCTCGACCCCGTTTTTCTCGTGAGCGAACGCCGCGAACTGAAAGAAGAACTTAAATGCGACATCGAACAGGCAACCGGCAAACAGACCCTCGTCACTTACGACCTGGGCGTGTACAGGAACATCCGTCCCTATATGACGGACGAAGCCAAAGCCGCTCTTTACGCCGCGGTAACCGCCCGCAACTGACGGGCGGCAAGCGTAAGGATACCCTCCTAAGGGGCAAAAGTATTCTCAAAAATGCCGTTTTGTATTATACTTTTCGGCAAAATCGAGAATACTTTTGCATTAAACCCGACAAAAACCCCGCCGAGCGGCGGGGTTTTCCGTTGAGTCGGAACGCTTCTCCGACCGTCGTCACGGCGCCATCGGTCGCACCGACAGGACGGAAACTGCGGCGACGAAGCACAACGCCGCCCACCCCTACAAGCCGAGGGGCGCGGCGCAAGACGGATACGGGAAAAGATTATTTTGCGGGATAGAACTCCACATTGTCGCCGCTCGTCCACAGCTTTTCCAGGCAGTAGAACACGCGGGTGTCGTCGTTGAATATGTGCACGATTACACTGCCAAAGTCGATGACCGCCCATTTGCCTTCCGCAACGCCGTCGGTGCGCAGCACTTTCGCGCCCTCCTCTTCCAGCTTTTCGCCGACATATTCGGCAAGGGCTTTCACCTGTTTGTTGCTCCGCGCCGTGCAGATGACGAAATAGTCGGCAATGACCGTAAGGTCGGTCACCTTGAGCACGGTAATGTCCACGGCTTTTCTGTCGTCGAGTTCGCGACATACGATATTCTTTATCTCCTCGGGAGTGAGAGAGACGCTTGCGGTCGTGTTTTCCATTTATTCTCCTTTTGCGCCGCGTTGCGGCGCGGTTTTCCTCTACACATCACGGCTTTGCGCCGCGGCGCGCTTGCCGCGCTTGTAGTTTGCGCGTTTTGTCCCACTTCGACACCTCGGCGCGCCGCGCCCCCGCGCCCCCGGCGGTTACACCCACCCCGCTATGTCGGGAAGATAATACTTCACGGCTTCTTCTGTCAGCGGATATATTGCGCCGCCCGCGGCGGTGAGTTTCATATAGGTGTATTCCAGCACCGACAGAAAACCTTTCTCGAAATCCTTGTCGGCAATGGCGCGGATTACGGGAATGGGGTCGTACTCCCTGTCATACGAGGTGCTGTCAGCGGTATAGACGAGTTTTTCGAACACCGTCATCGCGGGCTTTGCCGTCGTGTGACACCGCACGGCTTCCAGAATCTCGTCGTCGTCTATGCCGAAATCGCGTTTTGCCTTCTCCGCGCCGAGAAACTGGTGCAACACTTTGGTGCCCACGCTGTCGGCAGGCACGGAAAGACCGTCGACAGACGGGCGTTGCTTGGCATTGTCGTGCAAAAGCGCGGCGAGAAAGACTTTGCGGAAATCGCACTTGAGATTGTGCGCGGAGTTGAGGTCTATCGCGCGGAACACCACCTGCCGCGTATGTTCGTAAAGGTCCGCGCTTTCGCAAGCCTTCACTTTCTCCACCGTATCGGCATAATCGCGGTAATAACCCCGCTCGCGCACCGTGCGCGCCACGCTTTCCGTCACGCCTGCGCTGTCCTCGCCGAGGAACAGTTCGGCGCGCATGCGCCCCGACGACACCTCTTTGCCGACGAAATTCAGCACGCGTATGTCTCCGCCGAACCGCGCGGCGAGTTTTGCCGCGCTCTCGCGCACGGAAGCGAATCCTTCGCGCTCCGCCACGGCTATCGTGCAGATTTTCATCACCTCGGCGGGATTTTTCCAGGTCGGGAGATATTCCAGACTGTCGCCGCCGATGAGATATATTATGTCGCCGTATTTCTTTTTGAGTTCGGGAAGTACCAGACAGGTGTAATTGTCCCGCCCGCGCTCGAATTCCGTTTCGTCCACGACGACCTCGACGCCCGTCGAATCGCCGAAAGCCGCACGGCAAAGTTCAGCCCGCTCGGCGAACGGCAAAATCCCTTGACTCTTGTGCGGCGGGAAATAGGTCGGCACCACGACAGCGCGCTCCGCGCCCAGTTCCTCCACCGCCGCTTTCAACATCCTGATGTGCTCGCGGTGAGGCGGGTCGAACGCACCGCCGAAAACAACTGTTTTCATACAGCCTTATTTTACCGCATTTTCACGCCGTTTTCAAGACGGATTGCGGCATAAGTTCGCACGCGCCGACGCGCGCGCCGTCTCAAAACGCCGTCAGAACGCCGCGCACGGAAGGCAAAACGCCGCGCGCGGGCATTGAATTCCGCACGCGCGGCAATAATAGCGTTATGGCAAAAGCAATCGATCTTGCAACGCTGACCGTAGCCGTGTTTCTGTTCACACTAGTGTGGGCGACGCTACTGTTCGACAAATGGGCGGGCGCGATAATCTTTGCGGCGGGAATGACCGCCGTCGTCGTCTTCACCGTCGTTTACATAAAAAAACGGCGCTACCGCCCGTATCATCCCGACAGACTCGCCGCAGAACTTTGCGTGCGCGGCGACGAATACCTCGTCGATTTGCTGAAAAAGGCTTCGCACAATTCCGCACTGGAGTGCGGCGAGGACTATGTCAGACTCGGCGACACGATGTGGTTTGCCGCCTTCCGATTCGTAAAACTGGGACCCGCCGACCTGTGCGCGCGCCTGCGCCGCGCCGAAAAGGCGGGCGCGATCCGCGCCGTGATACTCACACGCGCCGCCGACCGCCGCGCCTTCGGGGTGGCGAGGTGTTTTCCCGTAAAACTGTCGGTAGTCCGCACGCGCGCCCTCTTCCGTTTTCTCTCGAAACGCCGAGCGTTGCCCGCGTTGGAACGCTTCCCGAGCGGATTCTCACCCAAAGCCTTCGTCGCCGCCGCGCTCAGTCGCAACAACCTCAAGAATTATATGTTTTCGGGAATCGTGCTCATCTCCGTCGCCTTTCTCACTCCGCTGAAAATCTATTATCTCGTTTTCGGCAGTCTGTCGCTGGCAATGGCGCTGTTGACCCTGACTCCGCTTGCCGAAGGTAAAGACGACGGCGACGGCGCGCTCAAACGCCTGTTGCCCGCGCCCGAGGAATATGTGCGCGAAACCGAACAAAACACCGCCCACGGCGACGACGCAAACGGCAACGACAATATCTTCGACGACAAAACCTGCGGCAACAACGGCGTCGTCCGCGGCAACTCGGGCGAGGAAAACGGTAGCGACGGCAATTCTCATGGAAATGACAACGGCGGCGACGGCGACAACAGCCGAGACGACAAAGACGGCGGCAACGATACCCCCGGCGGCAAGGACACCACCGACGGCAACGGCAGATAAGCCCGTCCGTCACGCGCCGAAAGCACGGCGCGACGACCGTCGCAAGAAACGATTGAGCGCCGAACGGCACAACCGATACGGCCCTCGCCAAAGACGACCAACCGAGTCGGACAAGTCGGCAAAAAATATTCGGCGGCGCGAATGCGCCGCCGAATCTTCCCGCTCACCCTTGCGCGAGAGTTCGCGCCGGGGTGCCGTATGGTCGCAGGGTCTCAAACGAGAAAATCCCACGATGCCGTGTGGTGCCATTTTATAAACCTGCATGTGCAGGGTGGGTCAAGGCTGCCAACCTCTTCTGCCTTCCTCCGAACTTATGAGGCCTGACATCCGAGACACGGACTCGCCATCCCGTATAAATAACTGTGGTTCAAAATCGAACACCATCACGAACATAGCAGGACTTTCTTCCGTATCTATATTCTAGCACGCCCCCGACAAGAGTGCAATACCCTTTTTTACAAAATCGCGAATTTGTCGGTTTTCCATTATCTAACGCGGCGGATTTTTCAACAAAACCGCTGTTGTGCGCGCTTTTCAGCGGTGCGTGGAGCCCGCGACGGGGGAAGTTCCGCGGCGCCGCGGATCGAACTCATCCCCATTTCGCGACGAGTTTATATCGTCTGCCCTTTGCTCTCCCGCCCTTTCCCCTCCGTCGACTCCGCCGTTTTTCCGTAAGGTCGCGCGGAACGGGCGCGCGTCGGGCACGATAATTTTATCTCTGTTTTTATCGTTCAATCCGTTGACTTTTCGCCGCGTTTCCACGAAAATATATCTTGCTTGGGATTTTTCCCGTAACTTACTCAAGCGGGGTGCTAAATTGGGCAAATTCATTGTCAAATACCGTTATATTTTCCTTGCCGTATTCGTCGGGTTGCTCATTCTGTGCGGGGCGTTTATCCCCACGATGATAAACCGCGTCAATTACGACCTTACCTCCTATCTTCCTTCGGGATACGACACCAACGACGGTTACGACTTCCTCTCGCAGAATTTCAACATACACGGCGATGTTGAAGCCGGCGTGCTGGGCACTCGCGAACAGATTGCCGAAGCCGCCACTCAGATTGCCGATGTGGAAGGCGTGACCGGCGCCATTTGGGCGAATATGGTGGAAATGCTCCTCGAATTCGGCGTCTATCAGCCCGACCCCGAAGGCAAATTCGGCGAAGATTTCAAGACCATTTACGGCGTGCTCACCGACGCGCCCGCGCCCAGGATGATAAACGGCGAAATCGTCTACGACGAAGCCGAAGGCACCGCGTACAACTGGGCAATCCTCGTCACCCTCCAATATCCCCCGTCCACGCCTCAGGCTATCGAAGCGTACGGTGAAATCGTCAACATCCTGAAGGGCGTCGTCGGCGAAGGCAACTACTCCACCAGCGGTATGACCGAGCAAGCCAACGCACTTTACGAGACGGTGTTCGACGAAATCTGGATTTATCTCATCGTCGCGGGCATAGTGGTCATAGCCATACTGCTCGTCACCACCAACTCCCTGATGGAGCCGCTTATCCTCATACTGACTTTGGTCATCTCCATTGTCATCAACCTCGGCTCCAACGCCATTTTCTCCTCAACTTCGATAATAACCTTCGCAATCGGAGCCATTCTGCAACTGGGATTGTCGATGGACTATGCAATATTCCTGATGCACCAGTACAGAGCGGAACTGAAAACCAATCTCGACCCCAAACAGGCGCTCGCCGCGGCCATACCCAAGTCCGTCGTCGCCCTCGCCTCCTCCGCGCTGACGACCATAGTCGGTCTGCTCGCGCTCATTGCTATGAAGTTCGAGATAGGTTTCGACCTCGGACTGAGCCTTGCCAAGGGTATCGTGTGCTCGCTCATCACGGTGCTCTTCCTGCAGCCCTGTCTTATGCTTATTCTCGACAAGGCAAGGGTCAAAACGCAACACAAGTGCCTCGACTTCCACTTCCGCGCCCCCGTCAAACGCTCCATTCGCGACAGGCGTTGGGTGGGGCTGGCGTTCATCGCCCTGTTCATTCCCGTGTGCTATTTCGCAAATACGCTTGACTACAACTATGTCAAGTTCATGCCCGAAAGCACCGACACCTCAGACAAACATCAGATGGCGCAGACGCTCGGCAATCAGCTCATGATCGTCGTGCCCAACGATTTCACGGATTCGAACGGCGTCAAACACTATCTCATAGAAGAAAACTACAAATTCCTCGAAAAACTCAAGGCTCTCGGTGCCGAGCAGGTCACCGTGGAATACAAGGGCGAAGATGTCACCGTCGACAAGATTTCATTTATGCTGGGAATGTATGTCATGTTCCCCGAAGGCAGTACGGTCAATTTCGGCGGAATGGAACTCAACCTCAGTCAGCTCCTGCGCCTGCTCGACGCATATAAGGACTCGGGTTTTGACTTCAACGCCGACGATTGGGACAACGCAGCCCTGAGCCGACTCGTCGCGGCAATCGGCGACATAATTCAGGACCCCGACGGTGACGGAGTGCGCGACGAAAGCATACCTCGCCCGAGCATAGGCGATCTCACCGGAATGATGGGCGACGGCAACGATATGCAGGGATACCTCGACACCTTCCAGAGCTATGTCAACGGCGGTTACACCATGTACACCGTCGGTATCACCTACCCCGAAATCGACAACGAAAGTCAGACCAGTTTCGACATTCTCGACGAAATCAAGGCCGTTGCCAACGAAGTTTTCGGCGAGGGCGGGCTGGTCGCGACGAAATACGCCGACTACACTCCCATGCGTTGCTACTTCACGGGTTATACGCAGGGCGCCTACGACTTCGCCGCCGTCACCCCCACCGACTTCGCGCTGGTCACGGGCATTTCCGTCGCGGCGATACTCATCATACTCATATTCACCCTGCGCGGTCTCAAACGCCCCATACTGCTGGTCGCGCTCATAGAATTCGGTATCTTCCTCAACCTCGTCATGCAGTACATATTCGCAGGCGGCGAAATCAACTTTATGTCCTACCTCATCATCAGCGCGGTGCAACTCGGCGCAACGGTGGACTACGCCATTCTCGTCACCACGAAGTACCGCAATCTCCGCAAGACATGGGAGCCGCGACAGGCGGCGTACAGAGCCACTACGAGTTCGGTTATGTCCGTGCTCACTTCGGCGCTCATAATGGCGGGCGCTTGCTTCAGCATCTGCTTCTCGACCTCCAACCTCATAATCGAGGAAATAACCTTCCTCGTGGCGCGCGGCGCGCTGATCAGCGCATTGCTTGTCATCTTCGTGTTGCCCGCTCTGCTCGCCGTAACGGACAAACCGAACGGCAACGAACTGCACATAATGCGCACCCCCAAACTGCGCCCCGTGCGTTTCGGGAAAAAATTCCGCTACACACCGAACCTCGTCGAGGAAACGCCCGACGGTACGGCGACAACGGACGACGCCCAAAAAGAGTTCACCGCAATGCTGGACGACGCGCTGCCCTCCTCGTCGGCGTCCGATTCCGACGGGGCGTCTCCCCCTTCGGACAGGCATAAAGACGAATAACGGCGACATCTGACGCAATAAGGAAAGGACGGCACCCGCCGTCCTTTTCAGTACGCAGCCTGTTCACGAAAGATATGTCCGCACATTGTAAAGCAGGAGATTGAGAAAAAGCGCGAGTTCGGCGACCTCCGACGAGGTTTTCCCCTCGCACAACACTTCTGCGAGCACGGCGGCGAGACAGTTCAGTTCGGCGGCTTTTCGTTTCATTCTCCATAATACTTTTCCGCGTCGGAAATGTTGATATTTTGCCCCGCAAACCGTTGACAAAATTCCGCACACGCAATATAATGACATCACTGTGCGGCCATGGCGGAATAGGCAGACGCGTACGTTTGAGGGGCGTATGGGAGACCGTCCGAGTTCAAGTCTCGGTGGCCGCACCACAAGAAGCCGCAAGGCAATATAGCGACACCCTGCTGAGCAAGCAGGGTGTTTGCTTTTATGCCTGCGGCTTCTTTGTTTCGCGCACGGCTCGCGCTCCGTCAATGCAAGTGCAAACCCTCTTTACCGTTCTCCGCTCTACCACCGTGCGCGAGCGTCCCCTCGCCCGATTCTTAAACGAATACGGTATTGTACGACACGCTTCAACAATGCGAATACGACGAATCTTTGTGACAATATAGCGACACCCTGCTGAGCAAGCAGGGTGTTTGCTTTTATGCCTGCGGCTTCTTTGTTTCGCGCACGGCTCGCGCTCCGCAGAAGCTCCGTATTGACACCTTCGCGCAGGGTTGCTAAACTCTTCTCGTAGGGGGAAAGAATATGTCTGCTCGTAATGCCACGGTCAAAACCACGCCGCTTGGCGGAAAAGTCTGGTTCTGCGCGTTGTTTTTCGGTCTCATAGGTCAGATTGCGTGGATTGTCGAAAATATGTATTTCGCAAAGTTCATGCAGGACGAATTCGTCGACGAAGCGTGGGCGACCACCCTTATGGTGGCATTGTCCGCGATTGCCGCCACCGCCGCCACCGTTGTGACGGGCGCGATATGCGACAAGACCGGCAAACGCTCCGTATTCGTTTCCTGGGGTTTTATCGTGTGGGGGCTCACGATAATGGTTTTCGCCCTTTTCCCCACCGATTATTCTCCCGACCGACTCAAAGGACTTGTCGCCGCCATCATCATAATGGACTGCGTTATGTCGTGGGTGGGCTCGTCCGCCAACGACGCGGCGTTCAACACCTGGGTGACGGATATGACGGACACCACAAACCGCGGCAAACTGGACACAATACTCTCAATGATGCCCGTGTTCGCGATGGTCATCGTATTCATCGGGCTCGACTCGCTCACGGCGAAAAGCAACGCGAAATGGTGGCTTTTCTTCGTCATTCTGGGCGCAATCCCGATTGTCAGCGGCGCACTCGGGCTGTTGATACTGCGCGACAAACCCGACATTCCCAGACATTCGTCGTCCTCTTTCGGAAAGGACCTCGTGTACGGCTTCCGTCCCTCCGTCATCAAAAACAACAAAATGCTCTACATCGCCCTCATAGGCTCAGGCATTGCGGGGGCAAGTATGCAGGTCTACATGTCCTACCTCATCAACTTTGTGGAGCGCACTCTCGGAATGACCGATTATGTCGTCCCTCTCGGCGTCATAATCGTGTGCGCCGCGCTGCTGGCAGGTTTGCTCGGTTTTCTGATGGACAAGTTCGGCAAATACTATTTTTACATTCCGGTCGTATTGTGCGGAGTCGTCGGCACCTTGTCCATATATTTTCTGCGTTATGTGCCGTTCGAAGCCCTGATGGCGCCCCTCATAATCGCAGGCGTCGTGACGATGGCTTCGGAGCTTGCGATAAGCGGGCTGTTCGTCTCCTCTTTCCGCGACTATATACCCAAAGGAAAAGAGGGCTGTTTCCAAGGGATACGAATGTTCCTGTTCGTTATGCTGCCTATGATAATAGGTCCCGCGATAGGCAACGCGATAATCGACGCCTACGGCTTCTACGCCGTACACCCCGAGACGGGCGAAATGCTGCTCAACTATCCCTACGAAATGTTCCTCGGCGCGGCTATAGTGTCTGTGTTCACGCTGATACCCGCCGTGCTGGTGATGCGAAAGGAACCTCAGTTGCGCGCACGACTGGTTGCGGAACGCGCCGCCGAAACCGCAACCGACGAACAGCTCTCCGAAGCGAACGCGGAAGACCTGCCGTTTGCCGACGACGCGGACGAATACTGCGGGGCAATGCCTGCAGCTGCGGCGGACACGACGGAGGAGAGCCTTCCGACGGAGCAAGCTGCCGACGAGACGCCGTCTTGCCCCGAGAGTCCGCGTGACTGACCGCCGAAAGTTCGCCTCGACAGATAAAAAAGCGACTGCACGCGCAGTCGCTTTTGAGTTTTGCAATGCTTCGACGGGCTTCGGAAAATCCGCCTTTCAGTCCACCCACTCGAATTCCGCATCGGCGACGACGACGGTGTCGCCCTCTTTCATACCTTTTTCAATCAGCGCGTCTATGACTCCCCTGTCTTTCAGCACCTTCTGGAAGAAAGCGAAAGAGTCGTAAGACGACAGCACGACATTGCGCGCGAGATAGTCGACCAGTCCGCCCACCACCTCGAACGCTCCGTCCTCGCGGCGTATTATCTCGAACCCGCCCTCGGGGCGCGACTCGAGCGTGGCGTCGGCGTCGACTGCAATGCGCTCGGGCGGCGGCAACTCGTCCACCTTGCTCTTGATTGCGGCGAGCAACTCGTCAAGCCCCTGACGCGCAAGCGCGGATATGACGAACGGTTTCTTGCCCGTCTCCTTTTCGAAACGCTCCAACGCGCCCTCTTCGACGGGCAAATCGGCTTTGGAAGCCACCACGATTTCGGGCGTGGCGGCAAGTTTCTCGCTGTAGACGGCGAGTTCCTTGCGGATTTTGAAATAATCCTCGACGGGGTCTCTGCCCTCGCT
Organism: uncultured Clostridia bacterium; assembly: GCA_944360115.1. Lineage (GTDB taxonomy): Bacteria > Bacillota > Clostridia > Christensenellales > CAG-917 > Limadaptatus. The sequence goes on along the minus strand of CALVTH010000001.1, from coordinate 84,499 downwards.
GCCCGATATGTCCACGATGTGGACGATGAGCCGCACGCGTTCGATGTGCCTTAGGAAATAGTGCCCCAGACCCGCGCCTTCGCCCGCACCCTCGATGAGTCCGGGAATGTCCGCGATGACGAAACTGTCGTCGTACATCTCCACCACGCCGAGATTGGGATTTATAGTGGTGAAATGGTAATTGGCGATTTTGGGTTTTGCCGAGGTCAGGACGGAAAGCAGGGTTGACTTGCCGACATTGGGGAATCCGACCAGTCCGACATCGGCGATTGTCTTGAGTTCGAGCGTGACCTGATGTTCCTCGGTGGTCTCGCCCAGCTGCGAAAACCCGGGCGCCTGCCGCTGCGCGTGCGCAAATCGCGCGTTGCCTTTGCCGCCGCGTCCTCCGACGAGCGCCTTATAGGTCTCCCCGTCCTCGAAAAGGTCGGCGAGCACTTTCCCCGACGAGGTCTCCTTGATAACGGTGCCCGCGGGCACCTTTATTATCATATCCTCGCCGCTCTTGCCCGTGCAGTTCCTGCCTGCGCCGCTCGCGCCGTTTTCGGCGCGGAAATGCTTCTTGAACTTGAAATCGATGAGCGTAGTCAGGTTTTTGTCGGCAACGAAAACAACGCTGCCGCCGTTGCCGCCGTCACCGCCGTCGGGTCCGCCGTTGGGCACATACTTCTCCCTGTGGAAAGACACCGCGCCGTTGCCGCCGTTGCCCGCTTTTATGAAAATCTTGACATAATCGAGAAACATATCTCTCTCCGTCTATCCGTCCGCAAAACCGCGGATTACTTTATTTTGCCCTTGCGGCGCAGTTCGTCCAAAATTGCGCCCGCGCTCCGCTTGCCCGCTCCCATTGCGAGAATGACCGTTGCGGCGCCCGTCATGGCGTCGCCGCCCGCATACAGCCCTTCCGTCGGAGTCCTGCCGTTTTCGTCGGCGACGATTGTGCCCTTCGGTGTGGTTTCAAGCGCGGGAAAACTGTCCTTGATGAGCGGGTTCGGCGTGGTGCCGAGAGCGACGACGACTTCGTCGCACGGCAGGAAAAATTCGCTGCCCTCGACGACGACGGGACGACGACGGCCGCTGGCGTCGGGCTCGCCGAGAGCCATTCTGACGCAGGTCATACCGTTTACGAAACCGCGCTCGTCACCGTGTATTTTCACGGGATTGGTGAGCAACTCGAACTTTATGCCCTCTTCTTCGGCGTGATCGATTTCTTCGGCGCGCGCGGGCATTTCGGCGCGGCTTCTGCGATAGACGAGGGTGACTTCCGCCCCCAGTCGTCTCGCCGTGCGCGCGGCGTCCATAGCCACATTGCCCGCCCCTACGACGACGACATTCCTGCCGCGCTGAACGGGCGTTACCGCGTCCTCGCGGTAGGCTTTCATGAGATTGACGCGGGTGAGCAATTCGTTTGCCGACGACACCCCGCAAAGGGTCTCGCCCTCGATGCCGAGAAAGAGCGGCAACCCCGCGCCCGAGCCGACGAAAACCGCGTCGTATTCCTCGAGCAATTCTTCCATAAGCACGGTCTTGCCCACGACTGTGTTACATTCGATGTTCACGCCGAGCGCGCGCAGACCGTCGATTTCCTTTTCCACGACGGACTTGGGCAGCCTGAATTCCGGTATGCCGTACACCAGCACCCCGCCCGCCTTGTGAAGCGCCTCGAAAACGGTGACCTGTATCCCCGCGCGCGCAAGGTCGGCGGCGCAGGACAACCCCGCGGGACCCGACCCGACGACGGCGACTTTGGCAGCCTGTTTTTCGGCGACCGCGGGTCTGACATCGGCGGCGTTGTCTGCGACATACCTCTCAAGCGCGCCGATTGCCACCGACCCGCCGAGTTTCTCGCGGCGCACGCAATACTTCTCGCACTGATTTTCCTGAGGACACACCCTGCCGCAAACGGCGGGAAGATTGTTGTCCGCAAAAAGTATGCCCGCGGCTTTATCCGCACCGCCCTCGAGCAATGCGGCGATAAATGAGGGAATACGCACCCCGACGGGACACCCCTGCATACACGGCGCGTTCTTGCAGTTCAGACACCTGGACGCCTCGGCAAGAGCGAGTTCTTCGGTGAAACCCTTTGCCACTTCTTCGAAATTGCCGATTCTCAGCGCCGCTTCCTGCACGGGAACGGCGTTTCTTGCGGATTTATTCACCGTCTCACCTCCCCCGTAAGCCTGCATATATGCGCCTGCTCCTGCTCGCGGTACATACGCGAACGGGCAATCGCTTCGTCGAAATCCACCTGATGACCGTCAAACTCCGGACCGTGCGCGCACGCATAACGCACCTTGCCGCCGACGGTAAGCCGACAGCACCCGCACATTCCCGTGCCGTCCACCATAAGCGAATTCATACTGACGACGGTGGGAATGTCGTAACGCGCGGTGAGCGCGCAGACGGCTTTCATCATAGGAAGAGGTCCTACCGCAAACACGCAATCGTACTTCTCGCCCTTTTTCACCAGTTCCTCGATCATATCGGTGACAAATCCCTTCTTTCCGCTGGAGCCGTCGTCGGTGATGAGATAGAAATTGTCGGCAAACCGCGCAAATTCCTCGGTGTAAATCGCAAGCGAGACATTGCGTGCGCCGAGCACAACATCGGCGGGCTTTCCCTCGGCGGCAAGCTGTTTCGCCTGAGGATAAATAACCGCGCCGCCTATTCCTCCGCCGACAAGCAAAATACGCTTGTACGCCGAAAGATCCGTGGGATTGCCGAGCGGTCCGACGAAATCGGCAAGCGCGTCGCCCGCGTTCATGGCGGCAAGTTTCATGGTGGTGTAGCCCACTTCCTGCACGAGCACGGACACCGTGCCCTCTTCGCGCGAATAGTCGCACACGGTGAAAGGCACTCGCTCTCCGTCCTCGTCGGTGCGCAGAATGACGAATTGCCCTGCGCGGGCGTGGCGCGCAACCGCGGGCGCGTAAACGACATATTCGTTGACGCGCTCCGCAAGCGTGCGTTTTGACAAAATCTCGTATTTCTTCATATATCCTTCCCGTCCCGCCGCGGAGACCCTGCGGCGTCCGCTCCCCTCGGGACGACTCTCTTTTCTATCAATATTCTTTCACTCTGCGGCAAGCGTGCCGCGTGCGCGGCCCTGAACAGCCCTCGCCGACGCGGGTATGTCGCGCTGTTTGCACCCGAAGTATTCTGAAAAACGGCGAAATGTATTATACTTTTTGCTGTTTTAGATAATACTTGCAGTATTTTTTCAGTTCGCAACCCTCACAATCGGGCTTCTGCGCCTTGCAGGTATAGCGCCCGTGGAAGATGAGCAGATGGTGCAGTCTGTTCCACAGTTCCTCGTCGAAACGCGCCATAAGCTGCTTTTCCGTCTCCTCGGGTGTGCGCGCGTCGGCAAGTCCTATGCGGTTGGACACGCGGAAGACATGGGTGTCCACCGCAATGGCGTTGGCGTCGAAGGCAACCGCCGTCACGACATTCGCCGTCTTGCGTCCCACTCCCCTGAGTTTCATGAGTTCCTCACGGGTCTCGGGCACTCCGCCCATTTCCACAACGCTCGCGGACATCTCCTTGACCGCCTTTGCCTTGCTGTGGTAGAAACCGCAGGAGAAAATCTCCTTTTCCAGTTCCTCGACGGGCATCGCCACGAAATCCTCGGGTGTGGGCGCTTTCTTGAAAAGATCCTTGGTCACGGCGTTGACTCTTTTGTCCGTGCACTGCGCGGAAAGAATGACCGCCACCAGCAACTGAAACGGCGTGCCGAAATTGAGTTCGCATTGAGCGTCCGGGTGCATACGCCCGAGCGCTTCGAAAATTTCTTTATCCTCGGTATTCACGGGAATATTATTGCACGAGTTGCCGTTTTAGGCAATCTTCTTTCGCCCTATTATGTCAAATTGACCGCAGGCGCGCCCCGCGCTTCCCCCTCCCCCGACCGCGCGACCGCATCAGCGCGCACAAAAGGCGCGAGCGAACGCTTTGCGCGACGGTTGCCGCGCCGCGAAAGACGAAGTGTTCGTTGAAATATGTCGAGAAATAAAAAAACGCGGGAGACGCTCCCGCCCGTCGGGGAGCGGGGTCACAGCCTGACCGCCGCTCCGCTGTCCGTAAGGCGGAAAAATCCGATGACCGAGCCGAAATTCATTCTTTCGAGCACGCGCGTGACAAGCGGCATACTTTTCCCGAGCAGTTTGACGGACAAGCCGCACCCCACTCCCGCCGACGACGGCGTGTTGATTATCTTCGCAGGCACGCGGTAGCTCGAAATTTCCTCGAAAAACCGCAAGGCGTCGGACCGCGAACGGAACGCTACGAAAAATTCTCTCATATCTCCCTCCGAATATTGTATGTATCCGTCCGCTAATATAAAATACTGTCGCATTTTTTCTTTTGTGTGCCCTCTCTGACGCGCGCGGCAAAAAGCGGCGGAAAATTCCGCGCGGCGCGCATACGGCGCGCATACAATGAATTATGATTTATCTCGACAACGCCGCAACCAGTTTCTTCAAGCCCAAAGGGGTGACCGACGCCCTGCTTTACGACCTTTCCCACTCCGCGAACAGCGGGAGAAGCGGTCACCGCTACGCAATCGACGCGGCGATGAAAATAGAAAACTGCCGCAATTTCCTGCTGTCGTCATTCGGCGCGGCGGACGGCGGCTATTCGCTGGCGTTCACCAAAAACTGCACGGAAGCGCTCAACCTCGCCCTGTTCGGTTTTCTGCGCGAAGGAATGAAGGTGGTGACGACCTCTTTCGACCACAATTCCGTGTTGCGCCCCCTTTTCGAACTGGAAAAACGCGGCAAAATCAGCCTTTTCGTCGTCGAGCCGTCCGACGGCGTCATCAAGCCCGAACACCTCGAAGCCGCAATGCAGAACGCCGATTTCGCCGTGGTGTCGGCGGCGTCAAATGTAACGGGCGCGCGCATAAACCTCAGGAAATTCGCGGAAGCGGCAAGAAAATACGGCGTGTTCACGCTGGTGGACGGCGCGCAGGCGGTGCCGCTGGTGTCGATAAACCTTGCCGAAACAGGCTTCGATATGCTGGCTTTCCCGGGGCACAAAGGACTGCACGGTCCGCAAGGCACGGGCGCATTGATATTCTCAAACGCGCTGAAACTGCAACCTCTCGTAATGGGCGGCACGGGCACCGCTTCGGACAGCACCTATCAACCCGTCGAGCCGCCCGAAGCGTACGAGGCGGGCACGCTGTTTGCGGGCGGTATCGCCGCCCTGCACGAAGGCGCGAAATGGAGCTTCGCCTCCGCCGCGCAAAACCGCGAACGCGTATCGCGTCTTGCAGACGAACTGATAGGCTATCTAAAAATGCTGGGCGCCGACATCTACACCACGGACGGCACCCTCGGCGTGGTATCGTTCAATCTCAAAGGGCGGGACAGCGGCGTTGTCGCCGATAAACTTGCCGAAATGGATTTCGCGGTACGCGGCGGATTGCATTGCGCGCCGCTTGCGCACCGCGCCCTCGGCACCACTTCGCGCGGCGCGGTGAGGGCGAGTATCGGCGTGCACAACACCGACAACGACATCTACCGTTTCGTCGCCGCGCTGGAATCCATATCCGCGCGCCCGATTACTACCCGCGCTCCAAAGTGAACACATTGACCCCGCGCACGCGCTCGCACGAAGCCATAATCAGGCGTTTGCAGTCGCGCGGGGACAGCCGCCCGAAGCGTTGGTGCAACAGACAGCACGCACCCGCGACATAAGGCGCGGACACCGATGTGCCCGACATAAACGAATATGTTCCGCCGGCGTCCAGCCCCTTGACCCGCACTCCCTGCGCATAGAGGTCGGGTCGGCGCACTCCGTGATATACTCCCGTCGAGGAAAAATCGGCGACTTTCAGATTCTCGTCCACCGCTCCGACGGTGATGACCTCGGGGCTTATTCCAGGCGATTTAAGACCGCCTATTCCGCTGTTGCCCGCCGCGCACACCACGGTCACGCCGCGCCGCACAAGCATTTCGGCGCCCGCTTTCAACGGGTCTGCGCTGTCTATGGGGTCGGCTCCGAAACTCATGCACACCACGCGGACCCCGAGCCGCGCGCAGTTGTCGAACAGCCATTGCATACCCTCCAGAATTTTGAAGGTGCCGGTCTCTCCCGAAGCCTCGATGACCTTGACTCCCACTATGGCCGCCGCGGGCGCGACACCTTGAAGTCTGCCGCCCGAAAGCACTCCGCGCCCCGCCGCGACCCCCGCGACGAAAGTGCCGTGTCCGTTGTCGTCATAGGGAAACCCGCGCCCAGCGATTCTGTCCTCGAAAGCCACTATCCTGTCGCGCGGTATGGACAAATCGGAATGGGGCGCCACTCCCGTGTCGAGCACGCAAAGCGTCACCCCCGCGCCGTCGTATCCCTCCCGCGAAAACGCCTCGGCCACAGCGCGTCCCTCTTCGTCGGACATCGCAAAGACCTCTTTTCCGTCCCCTTCGTCCCGACCGATTTCGGCGGTCGCACCCGCGCCGTCCGAGCGTGAAACATCTGCGCCGTCAGCAGTCGTCGCCCGTCTTTCGCCGTCGTCCAGCGCGCTCACACGCCCCTGCGCTGTGACGAACTCCACTTCGGGCATGGCTTTCAGCCGTTCGCCGTCGCGTTTGTCGCACCGTATTCCGAGACTGTTTATGAAAGGAAAACCGCACACCACATCGAACCGTCTCGCAACAAAACCGTATTGCCACGGATTGGCGACGCGCACAAGTGCGTATGCGTAATCGTTCAGCGACAGCGCGCTGACAAGAGAACGGTCTATTTTATACATTTTTCAACATCGAAATGAGTTCGCGAAGGCGTTTGAGTTCGTCGGCGGCGAGAAACGGAGCCGCCTTCGCGGCGAAATCCTCGAGCAAAGCAGTGTCCAGTCTCCCCTCGCTCTTCATCTGCCTTGCCCTGCGGAAGAGTTCGTCGGTGAGGTCGTCGCCGCTCATCGCGCCGTAACGCGCTATATCCTCGCGCATACGCGCCTCGTCGTATGTATCGCCCGCGTCGCGGCGCGCATCCGTTCCCGCGTCGCGCGCCCGTCCGTCGTCGTTTTGACGCGCCCGCCCGTCGTCTCCGTACACCTGCCCGAATCCGCCGTATCTGGGTGCGTCCGACTGCCCGTATCTGCCGAAACCGTTGTACTGTCCGTCCATACTGCCCTCCGTCACAATCATAATATGACGGCATATATTGATTGTGCGCGGAGGTGGCTATGGATGCCGAAATGCTCTTGAAACTGATGACCGCGATGAAAAGCGGGCAAAACGCGGGCGGCGGACAAGGCGGCGCGGGTGTCGGCAGCGGTCAAGGCGGCGCGGCAAGCGCGACGACAAACGGCGGCAACCCGCTCGGAGGATTCCCGCTCAGCGCGCTGTTTGCGGGAATGGGCGCGGGCGGCGCGCAAGGCGGTGGCGGCAACGCTCTTTCCGCCCTGTTGCCCCTCCTGCTTGCGGGGATGAACACGGGCGCGGCAAACGGCGGCACACAAGGCGCGGGCGCGCAGAACAATGTCGCGGGAAATATGCTGCCGCTGTTGCTCTCTATGATGTCGGGCGGCAACACATTCGGCGGCACGGCTGCGGGCGGCAATCCGTTCGCAAACGCAAGCCGCATCAACGACGAAGCGCGCGACGACGGACGCTCCCGTGAACGCGGAGACTTCGCATACGGCGCGCGGGAATACGACGACGGCGAGTACGGAGGGCGACGGAGTCGCCACGGTTACGGAACGGATACATACGCCGGAAACGCGTACGCGGCACGCGCACCGCACGGAGCGCCTTTCGACGACATAGGTTTTGCGGGCGCGGAAGTGCGCGGGTTTATGGAAAAACTGTGGCGGTTGCGGCGCAGGGTGTAGTGGGGATGACGGCTTCGATCAATCGACCGAGCGACTGCCCGCCATGATCGCAACGCAAACGCAAAGCGACGGACCGAAAACGCGACGCGCCTCCCGAAAGGCGTCGCACGGCTCCGCTTAAAGGAAAACGCGCCCGTCAAGGCGCGTTTCGTTTTGTCCGTTTGAAAGGCTTTATCTGCCCTTGTGCCGACGCGGGGCGCGACGGCTGCGCTCAGAACAGCACATCGTCCTCGTAGAGGGGGTGCGCCGCGCAAAGATCGAGCACCTGTCCCGTAACCGCGGGAATGGCGCTCTCGCCGCCTCTGATGATGTCGGCAATGCAGTTGCCTATGACTTCCATATCCTTTTCGACCATACCGCGCGTGGTGACGGCGGGGGTGCCTATTCTCACGCCGCTGGTGACAAAAGGCTTCTCGGGGTCGTTGGGAACGGCGTTCTTGTTGACGGTGATGTGCGCTTCGTCAAGCCATGCCTCGAGCTGTTTGCCCGTGACGCCCGTGCCGACGAGATTGAGCAGCATAAGGTGGTTGTCCGTGCCGCCCGACACAAGATTTATGCCGCGTGCCAGCAAGGTCTCGGAAAGGCGTTTGGCGTTCTTGACGACCTGTTCCTGATAGGTCTTGAACTCGGGAGCGAGGGCTTCCTTGAACGCGACGGCTTTCGCGGCGATGATGTGCATGAGCGGTCCGCCCTGCGAGCCGGGGAAGATGATTTTGTCGATTTTCTTTGCCAGTTCCTCGTCGTTGGTGAGGATGAGACCGCCGCGGGGTCCGCGGAGAGTCTTGTGCGTGGTGGAAGTGACGAAATCGGCATACGGCATGGGACTGGGGTGCAGACCCGCGGCGACGAGACCCGCGATATGCGCGATGTCCACCATGAAGTAGGCGCCCACTTCGTCGGCGATTTCCTTGAACCTGGCGAAGTCGATGATACGGGCGTACGCGGAAGCGCCCGCGACGATGAGTTTCGGCTTGTATTCGAGCGCCTTTTTGCGGACATCGTCGAAATCGATTCTGCCCGTCTCGGGGTTGAGCCCGTAGGAGACGAAATTGAACAGTTTGCCGCTGAGGTTGACGGGCGAGCCGTGGGTGAGGTGTCCGCCTTCGGAGAGGGACATACCGAGCACGGTGTCGCCGGGCTGCAGAATGGCGTAATAGACGGCGAAGTTGGCGTTGGAGCCGCTGTGCGCCTGAACATTGGCGTACTTGGCGCCGAAGAGTTCCTTGGCGCGTTCGATGGCGAGTTCCTCCGCCCTGTCGACATACTGGCAGCCGCCGTAATAACGCTTGCGGGGATAACCCTCGGCGTACTTATTGGTGTAGAAAGTGCCCGCCGCCGCCATAACCGCGGGGGAAACGATGTTTTCGCTGGCAATCAGTTCGAGATTGTGCTGCTGACGGCGCAGTTCCTCGACCATAGAGTCGTAAAGTTCGGGGTCTACCGCCTTTATGCATTTGAGGTCAACCATTTTATTCTCCTTGTGATAAAGACAAACCCGCCGTGCGGCGGGTCCGTGTGATTACAGATATTTGTCAAGCACGGCGGCAAGTTGCACCTTCTGGCGCAGACCGACCATCTTGTCCACGACCTGTCCGTTCTTGAAGATGAACACGGCGGGAATGGTCATAATGCCGAATTTCTCCGCGATGGCGGGGCAATCGTCCACATTGACCTTGCCGACCACGGCTTTGCCGGCGTAATCGTCGGCGAGTTCCTCGATGACGGGACCGAGCATTCTGCACGGACCGCACCAGCTTGCCCAGAAATCGACGAGCACGACGCCGCCCGCGGCTATCGTGGAATCGAAATCGTCGTTTGTGAAATGAATGCAGTTATTCATATTCAATCCTCCATAATCTCGGTTATACAAAGGGCAAAAGCCCTCTATCCGCTATTTTGCGTCGGCTTCGTCGCATTGCGTTGCGCTCTCCGCGCCGTCCGCACCGCTCGCTTTGCCGTCGCCGTCCGTCTCCGTGTCTGCGGCGCTTCCCACCGTGACGACGGGGCTTATTCCGCATATCGCCGTCATCCTCGGAGCGAACCCTTTCTTTTTGCGTATCACGCACCTGTCCAGCGCTATTGCAATGCCGAATCCGACGACCAGTCCGCCCAGCGCGAACAGCAGTTGCGCCACCTCGCCGAGCAGGCTTCCTATGCCTATGCCCGCGCCGACAAGTACAAGGGGTATTATATATACTATGACAGCGGCTGTCAACACAAACCGCTCCCCCATGGCGACATCCACGACATCCCCGACGCACGCGCCGAGAGTGTTGTCGATGACTATTTTCACCTTCATTCCGTCGCGGGTGACGGCGCACATGTGACAGCTGTCGCACGCGCTTTTTCTGTCGAATTCGACGGTGGCACGGTTGCCTTTGACCTTGGTGACGACGCCGCGTTCGGTCATTTCACGACACCGGCAATGCCGTCGAAAGGCGCCTCGACGCTCTCGCCCGTCTCCATATTCTTGAGGGCGACCTTGCCTGCGTCCATTTCGTCGTCGCCTATGACTGCGACAAAACGCACGCCCGTCTTGTCGGCGTACTTCATCTGCGCCTTAACTCCCCTGTCCATGAGGTCGAAGTCCACGCTGACGCCCTCTTTGCGGAGAGAAGCGGCAAGGACGGGCGCGTACGCGGCGGCACGCTCTCCCACGGACGCGATGTAGAGGTCTCCGCGTTCGGCGGGCACATTGAGTCTGCCCGTGTTGCCGAGCACGAGAAGCAATCTTTCCAGCCCCAGACCGAAGCCGACGGCGGGAGTGGGCTTGCCTCCCACTTCCTCGACGAGATTGTTGTATCTGCCGCCGCCGCACACGGTGCCCTGCGCGCCGATGTCGCGGGAGACGAACTCGAACACCGTGCGGGTGTAGTAGTCCAGACCCCTGACGACGGCGGGGTTCACTTCGTATTTTATCCCCGCGGCGGAAAGTATGCGTTGCAGCCCGTCGAAATGCGCCTTGCAGTCGTCGCACAGGAAGTCGGTAACCGCGGGCGCCGCCGCGGTAATCCTGCGGCAGGTCTCCTCCTTGCAGTCGAGGATGCGGAGCGGATTCTTGTCGAAACGCTCCCTGCACTTGCCGCACATATCGGCGAGGTTTTCCCCGATGTATTTTTTGAGGGCTTCGTTATAGCGCGGACGGCACTCCTTGCAACCTATGCTGTTGATGTACAGCACAAGGTCATCCAGCCCGACGCCCGACAGGAAATAATGCGCAAGCGAAATGACCTCGGCGTCGGCGTACGGCGAATGACTGCCGTAAAGCTCCACGCCGAACTGATGATGTTCGCGCAGTCTGCCACTCTGGGGGCGTTCGTAACGGAACACGGACGCCAGATAGTACGCCTTCATGGGCAACACGCCCTGCTGCAACCCGTTCTCGATGAACGCGCGCGCCACGCCCGCCGTGCCCTCGGGACGGAGCGTCATACTCCTGCCGCCCTTGTCCTCGAAGGTGTACATCTCCTTGGTCACGATGTCGGTGGTCTCGCCGACGCCGCGGGTGAAAAGCTCGGTGTGCTCGAATGTCGGCGTGCGCATTTCGCGGAAGCCGAAGAGCGCGGCGGCCTGCCTCGCCTTGTCCTCGACGAAGTGCCACGCGGCGGCGTCCTGAGGCAACATATCCTTTGTGCCCTTGGGAATGGAAATCATTTCGTTATCCTTCCGCGCGCTCGAAATCGGACTTCATCCGCACAAAACGCGCGATTAAACTGTCTTTTATGTTGTTTGCGTCCCGTCCGTCACAGGATGTATTTCTTGAGGTTGGCGGCGCGGAGCGAGAGCGCGAGGTGCTCCTCGACATACGCCTTGTCGATGTGAATTGACTTGGTTTCGTTGTCGTCGGCTTCGTAGAGAATGTCTTTGAGCAGATTCTCCAGCACGGCGTGAAGTCGTCTTGCTCCGAGGTTCTCGCTGTTCTCGTTCTCGTAAAAAGCGGCGCGGGCGATTTCGCGTATGGCGTCGTCGTCGAAATCGAGTTCGACGCCGTCCACGCCGAGCAAAGCCTTGTATTGTTTGAGCACGGCGTTGTCCGGCTCGGTGAGGATTTTGACAAAGTCCTCTTCTGTGAGGTTGTCGAGTTCCACCCTTATGGGGAAACGACCCTGCAACTCGGGGATGAGGTCTTCCATCTTGGACATGTGGAAGGCGCCCGCCGCGATGAAGAGGATGAAGTCCGTCCTTATCGAGCCGTATTTGGTCTGCACGGTGCTGCCCTCGACGATGGGCAGAATGTCGCGCTGCACGCCCTCGCGGGAAACATCGTGTCCCTGGTCTCTGCCCGCACGCGCGGCAACCTTGTCGATTTCGTCGAGGAACACCACGCCGTCCTGCTCCGCTCTTGCGAGGGCTTCGGTGACGATGGCGTCCTGGTCGACCATCTTTTCGGCTTCCTGATTGACGATGAAATCCATCGCCTGTTTGACGGACAGTTTGCGTTTCTTTTTCTTGGCTCCGCCGAACATTCCGCCGAAGATGTTGCCGATGTCGATTTCGCCGCCGGGCTGATTGCCGGGAGCAATCTGTATGGGCTTCGGCTCCTGTTTGATTTCGAGTTCTATGGTGATGCCGTCGAGGTGCCCCGCGCGAATCTCGCTGAGCAATTCCTCCTTGAGTTGCGCGTCCGACTTATCTCCCGTGTCGGCTTTCTTGCGGAGCGGCAACAGCACATCGACGAGTTTGTTCTCGGCAATCTCCGTCGCGCGCGGCATGACTTCCTTGAACTTCTCCTCCTTGACCATGCGGATTGCCACTTCCACAAGGTCGCGGATTATGCTCTCGACATCGCGTCCGACATAACCCACCTCGGTGAACTTGGTGGCTTCCACCTTGACGAAAGGCGCGCGGACAAGGCGCGCCAGACGGCGTGCAATCTCAGTTTTACCCACGCCCGTCGGTCCTTTCATAAGGATGTTCTTGGGGGTGATTTCCTCTCTCATCTCCTCGGGGAGACGGCTTCTGCGGTAACGGTTGCGCAGGGCTATCGCCACCGCAATCTTGGCGTCCTGCTGACCGATGATGAATCTGTCCAGTTCCTTGACAATCTGTTTGGGAGTGAGTTCCATAATTACCTCACACGGTTTCCACGGTGATGTGGTCGTTGGTGAAAACGCACAGTTCCGACGCGATTTTCAGCGCGCGGACGGCGATTTCCTTGGCGTCGAGGTCGGTGGCGGCGGCGAGAGCGCGCGCCGCGGCGAGGGCGTAATTGCCGCCGCTGCCGATTGCGCAAATGCCGCTTTCGGGTTCGATGACTTCGCCGCTGCCCGACACGATATAGAGCGACTGCGCGTCTGCGACTATGAGCAAGGCTTCCAGTTTGCGGTACATCTTGTCGCTTCTCCACAGTTCGGCGAGCTCCACCGCCGAGCGCATGAGATTGCCGCTGTATTTCTGCAACATCTCCTCGAATTTCTCGGACAGCGCGAAGGCGTCCGACACCGAACCGGCAAAGCCGATGACCACCTTGTCGTTATAAATGCGCTTGACCTTGACGGCGTTGCCTTTCATGATGACGCTTTCGCCCATCGTGACCTGCCCGTCGCCCGCAATCGCAGTCATTCCGCCTCGCTTGACGGCGCAAATGGTTGTTCCTCTGAATTCCATATATTTCTCCTTCCGCTTGTCAGCGAAATTCAAGTTCTCTCGTGAAGTCGATTATATCACACACCGCCCTTTCGTGATAGCACTTTTTTCTTTCCTTGCCGCGCACGCCTTCGGGGGGCGGCAGCAGTCCGAAGTTGGCGTTCATGGGCTGGAACGGCTCTCCGCACTCGGCAACATAACGGCACAGCGCGCCGCTGACCGTCGTGCGGGGCGGCACTGCGGGCTGTCTGCCCTCTTCGCGCCGCGCGAGATTGACTCCCGCGATAAGCCCGCTCATTATGCTTTCGACATACCCTTCCACGCCCGAAAGCTGTCCCGCGACATACACCCCTTCTCTGCCCGAAAGCATAAAGGTCGCGTCGAGAGCGCGCGGGCCTATGTAGGTGTTGCGGTGCATTACGCCGAACCGCAGGAATTCCGCGTTGCAGAGAGCGGGTATCATGCGGAAAACTCTCTTCTGTTCGGGGAAAGTGAGATTGGTCTGAAATCCGACCATGTTGAAACAGTCGCCCGCGGCGTGTTCGCGGCGGAGTTGCGCGACGGCGTACGCGCCCTTGCCCGTGCGCGGGTCGCGCAGTCCCACGGGACGGAGCGGTCCGAAACGCATGGAATCCTTGCCGCGACGGGCAATCTCCTCGACGGGCATACACCCCTCGAAAAGTTCCTTGCGCTCGAAATCCCTGAGCACCACCGTCTGCGCGCCGACGAGCGCCTCGTAAAACGCCTCGTATTCGTCGCGCTCCATGGGAAGATTGAGATAATCGTCGCCTCTGCCATATCTGCCGCCGAAATATGCGCTGTCGTAGTCTATGCTCTCGCCGTCAACAATGGGGGCGACGGCGTCGTAGAAATACAATCTGTCCTTGCCCGTCGCCGCGGCGAGGGCTTCCGCCATTGCGGGGGAAGCGAGAGGTCCGCAGGCGACGACGGCGGGTGCGGCGGGAATCTCCGTCACCTCCCGTCTTACAAGTCGGAAATCGGGGTACGCCGCAAGCGCGCTCTCCACCGCCGCCGAGAATTTCTCTCTGTCGACGGCAAGCGCGCTGCCCGACGGCACACGACACTCGCGCGCGAGGGCAATCAGCCTGCACCCCATTGCGTCCAGTTCGTCTTTCAGCGCCGCCGACGCCGTGTCCCCGCCCTCGGATTTGAGCGAATTGGAACACACCAGTTCGGCAAGAGCGCCCGTTCTGTGCGCGCCCGTCGTCACCTCGGGGCGCATTTCGTACATATCCACGCCGTAACCGCGCGCGAGAAGTTGCAGGGCGGCTTCGCACCCCGCAAGACCTCCTCCCACAACGGTCACACGCGGTTTCTTCATCTGGTCTCGCCGCCTTCGCCCGACGGGGCTTTCTCGCGGTGTCTGCAATCGCGGTTCATACATATATAAGTGGTGACTCCGTCGCGGGTGTTCATACGCATTGCGCCCCCGCACTCGGGACACAGTTTGGGCGCGGGAAGTTCCCACGAAGTGAAATCGCACTTGGGATAATCGGCGCACCCGTAGAAAGTCTTGCCCGAACGCGAAGTCTTTTTCAGCACATCCGCGCCGCACTTCGGGCACTTGCCCACCACTTCGACGAATTTCTTGATGTTCTTGCAGGCGGGATAGTTGGGGCAAGCCAGGAATTTGCCGTATCTGCCCTCTTTTATGACCATTTTCGCGCCGCACTTGTCGCACACCACATCGCTGACTTCGTCGGGAAGTTTGTCCTCGCCCGCCGACTTCGCCGCGCGCTCGATGAAGCGTTGCAGTCTGGGATAGAACGCCCCGATGAGGTCCTGCCACGGATAACCGCCGAGGGCGATTTTGTCGAGCGCGCCCTCCAGCCTCGCCGTGAAATCGAGGCTCATTATGTCGGGGAAATTCTTCTCCATATATTCGCACACCTTTTCGCCGCGGGGCGTGGGCTTTATGCTCTTGCCCTCTTTCTCGGTGTACTCGCGCTTGGCGATGACGGAGATTATGGACGCGTAGGTGCTGGGGCGACCTATGCCGTTTTCTTCCATTGCCTTGACCAGACTGGCGTCGGTGTACCGCGCGGGCGGTTTGGTGAACTTCTGCTCCGAGGTCGCGTTGCCGAGTTCCAGCCTGTCGCCTTCGTTGAGGTCGGGCATGGTGTCCACCTCAATACCGTCGTCCTCGTCCTTCTCCTTGTCGGAAGTGGCGGAATAGACGGCGGTGAACCCCTTGAACTTGACGCTTCTGCCGTGCACGACGAAGCCCATTCTGCCTTCGCCGTCCTCTCCCGCGATGTGCACGCGCATGGTGTTGTAGAGCGCGGGTTTCATCTGCGAAGCAAGGAATCTTTCGTAGATGAGTTTGTAAAGACGGAACTGGTCGCGCTCGAGTTTGCCTTCGAGAGACTGCGGGGTGCGCTCCAGCGAAATTGGGCGTATGGCTTCGTGAGCGTCCTGCGCGCTCGCGCTCGTCTTGTAGACATTGGGAGACGACGGGGCGAATTCCGCGCCGTAATTGGCCCTTATGAACCCGAGAGCCGCCGCCGAGAAATCGGGCGACACCCTGACACTGTCCGTCCTGATGTAGGTGATAAGCGCGTGCAGACCCTCGCCGCCCACATTGACGCCCTCGTACAGCTGCTGAGCCACGCGAATGGCGCGGTCGGCGGACATATTGAGCTTGTGGTTGGCTTCCTGTTGCATTGTGCTCGTGGTGAACGGCGGAGCGGGCTTCGCGGTGACGACGCCCTTCTTGACCTCGTCCACGGTATAGGCCGCGCCCTTCATACGCGCCACCAGAGAAGCCGCCGAAGCGGCGTCCGTGATTTTGGTCTTCTTGCCGTCGAAATCGTTGAAAGCCGCCTTTATGAGATTGGCTTTGATGTGACGGTCGCCCTCTTTGAACAGTTCGGCGATAATCGTCCAGTATTCCTCGGGCACGAAAGCGCGGATTTCGTTCTCGCGGTCGACTATCATCTTGAGCGCCGCCGACTGCACTCTGCCGGCGGACATACCCGTCTTGTTGCCCGAGGGGGCCAGTTTTCTCGCCAGAATGGGCGAGATCTTATAGCCGACCAGCCTGTCCAGCACGCGCCGCGCCTGCTGGGAGTCCACGAGATTCATATTTATCTCGCGGGGCTTTTCCATTGCCGCGCGCACGGCTTTGGGGGATATTTCGTTGAACTCTATGCGCACCTTGTCGCCCGAAATGCCGAGCGTGTTCTTGAGATGCCAGCTTATGGCTTCGCCTTCGCGGTCGGGGTCGGTCGCAAGGTAGACGGTCTTGTATTTGGCGACAGCCTGAGCCAGTTTGTCTATGGTCTCCTTTTTCTCGGGGGTGACGACATACTGCGGTTTGAAGCCGTCGGCGATGTCAATGCCGAGACTGCGCGCGGGCAAATCGCAGATGTGCCCCTTGGACGCCAGCACCACGACATCCCCGCCGAGGTATTTCTGTATCGTCTTTGCTTTGGAAGGCGATTCGACGATGATGAGTTGTTTCATTTATTCTCCTTTCAGCACAGACTGTAATAATTCCCGTTTGTCTGCTCGGCTATTCCCGACAGTTCAAGCCCCACGAGCACATCGGTGAGCGCGGACGCCGTAAGTCCCGTCTCGGCAAGAAGTTCCTCGAAATGGGCTTCTCCGCGACGGAGCACGGCGATGACGAGATTTTCCTCCACCGTCATCTGCTCGGTCTCGCCTTTCTCGACCCGCTCCTTGGGAGTCATGCGGTAGTGCGCGAGTATGTCGTCGGGCGACAGCACCAACGCGTGCGGTATGGACTGCAACAGCAGATTCGTGCCGCCGCTCTCCTCCGCGAAAATGTTGCCGGGAGCGATGAAAACATCCTTGCCCTGCTCCAAAGCGAGTTCCGCCGTGATGAGCGAGCCGCTTCTCTTTGCCGCCTCGGGCAGAAACACGCCGCGCGCAAGTCCGCTGATTATCCTGTTGCGCTCGGGGAAACGGTACTGCAGGGGTTTGCACCCGAGAGGATATTCGCTGACCAACGCGCCGCCTCGCTCCGGTATGTCGCGGTAAAGCGCACGGTTTTCGGCGGGATAACACACATCCAATCCGCACCCGAACACCGCCACCGTGGGCGCGCCGCTTTCGATGCACGCTTTGTGCGCCGCGGTGTCTATTCCCCTTGCGAATCCGCTTATGACGGTTATGCCCGCCCTCGCCAGTTCCCGCGAGAACATATCTGCGAGTTTCAGTCCGTATCTGGTCGGTTTTCTGGTGCCGACGACGGCAATCCCGAAGCCGCCCAGCGCACCGGCATTGCCCTTTACGAAGAGCAGAGTCGGCATAGGGCTTATTTCGCGCAGTTGGGCGGGGAATTCGTCGTCGAGATAAGTCATCCACGACACGCCCGCCTTTTCCGTCTCGTCGAAGAGCCTCTCCGTCGCCGCGAGATTGTCGCGGAATTCCTCCGCCGCCTCGCCGAGAAGGGCGTCGACCCTGCCCGCAAATTCGCGCGAAAGTAAAGCGGACGGTTCGGGCGCAAGCCCGAGCAGTCCTTCCCTCCTCTTTTGCGAAATGTGTTCGGTGCAGCGGAGCGCGAGCAGCACCGCCGTATTGCGGTCGCGTCCGTTCATCGGATATTGTTCCTTTCCATACTGCGGTAGCGTATTGCTTCGGCAAGGTGAGCGGGCAGTATGTCCGCGCTGCCGCCAAGGTCCGCGACGGTGCGGGCGACTTTGAGTATACGCGTGGCACCGCGTGCCGTCAAGCCCATTTTGTCGAAGGCTTTTTGCAAAAGTCGCTCCCCGTCGGGGTCGAGCGCGCAGTGGCGCGCGATGTCGCGCGCACCCATCTGCGAGTTGGTGCAGAAGCCCTCTCCCTCGAAGCGTTTCCGTTGAATTTCGCGGGCTTTTTCCACCCTCTCCCTCACCGTCGCCGAGGTCTCTCCCGCCGCGCTTCCGCGCAGTTCGGAATACTCCACGCCGTCCACCTCGATATAGAGGTCTATCCTGTCGAGAAGAGGTCCGCTCAGCTTTGCGGTGTAGGCGTGAATCTGCGCCGCCGAGCAACGGCACACCTGCGTGCGCGACCCGTAATTGCCGCACGGACAGGGGTTCATGCTCGCCACCAGCATGAAGTTGGCGGGATATTCCACCGACCGCGCCGCCCTCGCCACCGTCACCCTCTTGTCCTCCAGGGGCTGGCGCAGGGTCTCCAGCGCGTGACGGGTGTATTCCGGCATTTCGTCGAGGAAAAGCACCCCGTTGTGCGCGAGGCTGACCTCCCCCGGACGCGCCTTGCTGCCGCCGCCTATGAGCGCGGGCACCGTCGCCGTGTGGTGCGGAGTCCTGAACGGCCGTGCGGACACTATGCCCACGGACGGGTCGAGAATACCCGCCACGGAATGTATCTTGGTCACCTCGACGGCTTCGGCGAAAGTCATGTCGGGCATTATGGTGGGCACGCATTTGGCGAGCATTGTCTTGCCCGCGCCGGGCGCACCGCACATCAGCACATTGTGCCCGCCCGCAACGGCGATTTCCAGCGCGCGCTTCGCCGCCGTCTGCCCCTTGACATCCGCAAGGTCTATGCCGTAGCGGGAAGCCGTGCGCGCGGCGGAATATTCCGTGCGCGGCACGGGGGCGAGCGGTTGTCCGTTCAGAAAATCCGCCGCTTCGCGCAGCGTGGACACCGCATATACCTCAATGCCGTCTATATACCCCGCTTCCTTGGCGTTTGCCGCGGGCACGACGAACTTTTTCACGCCGTGCTGCATTGCCGAAATAAGCAGGGGCATAATGCCGTTGACGGGGCGTATCTCGCCGTTCAGGGCAAGTTCGCCCACCATTGCGAATTCCTTGTAACGCGCGCCCGTCACCGCTTCGGCGCACACCAACAGCCCCACCGCTATGGGCAGGTCGAGCGAAGCCCCCTCTTTCCTGGTGTCGGCGGGAGCGAGATTGACGGTTATGCGTTTTGCGGGATAGGGAAAGCCGCTGTTTCTGATTGCCGCACGCACGCGTTCCTTGGATTCCTTGGTGGCGGCGGAAGCCAGTCCCACCGTCTCCACGCTCGGCAGACCGCTGTTGACATCCACTTCGACATCGACGGCGTATCCGTCCAGACCCTCGAGGGCGTAACTTTTGACACACGCGAGCATTGCGACAATTCCTTATTATTAAAATACTTCGTTATTGTATCACACCCGCGACGGAAAATCAACAGCGCGGCGCGCAGTGCGCAAAAGAAAACCCCGCCGTGCGGCGGGGCTTCCGTTGCGTCGGTGAAAAATCATTTCGCGGGGACGGAAACGGTGACTTTCTTGGACGGATATTCAAAGGTGAGAATGAGTTTGTCCGCCTCTATTCTGTCGCCGTACCAGTTGTCGGCGGTGAGGTTGTTCCACGCCTGTTCCTCGCTCTTGTGGTAGGCGCCGATGATTTCGTTGTACATCTCTATCATCGTTATGCTGCCTTTCTGCAGGCTGATACACATATTGCCTATGGCAAGGGTTTCGACTTCCGACCAGGAGATTTTGAGATCCTCGTCGTATCCGGTGACGGCGGTCACGCCGTCGTCGGTGGACAGCGTCCTCCACCCTTCCGTCACGCCACCGTTCAGGGTGATGTCGTAGGTGAGGAAGTTGACGACATCCGTGCCGAGAATACCCTCCGCACGGGCAGCCGCCACGGAATCCGCGCGGGCTTCGCTATCTATGTCGTGATAGCGGTCGACGATGTCGAACGCCAGATTGTACTGCGTGTCGCTCTCGAAGAAATAGCCGCGGAAGAGGTCGTAGCCCTCCCTCTTGTCGGCGGGAATTTCGGCGACCACCGCTCCGTCCACCTTGGTCTGGGACAGCGCGCCGCCGTCATACCAGAACTCGTATGTGGTGTCTTCCGCCGTTATCTTGACATACTCGGCGTTGCCGTCGCGGACGAATTCGTAGCCGAAGGACGGCTTGTACCATTCCTTTTCGTCGGGGAATTTCTTGTTGACGGCGTCGTAGTTGGACATACTTTCGAGGTAAACCTCGGTGGTGTAGCGGTAGGTGGTCAGTCCTGAAAGGATACCGTAGGCTTCGTCCAGTTTGCCCGCCGTCTCCGCGATGGATTTGTCGAGGTCCCTGTAGAATTCCTCGGCGGTCTGACTGCACCCGACGAGCGCCGTCAGCGCAAGCGCCAAAAGCAACACGGCAACGATGATTTTCTTTTTCATTACAGGTCACCTCCCTTCTCGTATTCGTCGACGGCTTGCTTTTCGGCAAGCTCCATCTTCTCTTCTTCGGTGACGGGCTCGCACCCCTCTTTCACGAAAATCTCTTCCTCGCACTTCGGGGCTTCCTCTGTGACGGCGTCCGCAGTCTGTTTGTCGGCGACGGGGGGATATGCCACCATATCGTCGAGAGACATCCTGCCCACCACGCCGAAAGCCGCGTCGGGGTCCTTTGCCGCCGCGGGGTCGCGGAGAATGTCTTCGAGGCTCATCCAGCCGACGGTCTTGCCTTCGCCGCTCTCCTCGGCGTCTTCGCCGCCGCCTTCTTCGAGCATACGCTTGATTGCCAGACGGGCGTTGATTTCAGCCATGCGCTTGCCCGACAGGGTGTAGAACAGGAAAGGCACTATGCACACGAGGTTGAGGACGGCGGGTATGACGGTGAACATCATGAACAGACCGTCGAGAGTGACCTGCAACTGCCACGGGCTGTGGTCGTTGACGGCGCTCGTGAGCGGAGTGGCGAAGAGGAATGTCGCCAGCAGGAACGCGATGAAGTAGTCCTTGAACGCGCTGGAGACCTTGCTGCGCAGGGAGACGATTGCGAAGGCTATGCCCTCCTGACGCTTGCCGGTCTTGTCTTCCCAGTAGTCGAGGGTGTCGATGACCATGAGGTGCGGGGCGACATTGATGACGCCGACGGGCAACATGGCGAAGAACATGACCGCCGCCGTGACAATCCAGTGCACCTGATAGCCGATGAGATAGACTATCGCCAGCATAACGGAGTGCACGACGGTGGACAGAATGAACAGTTTCTTGGCGTCCATACGCCTCTTGAGCCACGGCGCGAACAACATACCTATCATCGACGCTATGGCTCCGGGCAAGGCGAAGGCGATGTTGAGCGAGCCGTCGCCGTATATGTATGTGACCATGTATATCTGCATTGCCGACACCAGATTTCGGAAGAATGTCAGCAACAAGCCCAGTATCAGCACTAAGAACTGCTTATTCTGGAACATATACTTGAACCCGTCCAGAATATGCACATTCTCGCCCGTCGGCTTTATACGCTCCTTGACGTTCAGACCGCCCAGTATCATAAACACGGGCGCGGCGATACCGATGACCAGTCCCATCATGAGGAAGGTGTCCTTCATCGGCATGAAGATTATGAACAGGGAGTAAAGCACAAGGCCGGACTGTTCGCCTATGGAACCGACGATACGGCTGACGGAAATTATCTTGGCGCGCTCTTCGGAGTTGGGCGATGCCACGGCGGGCAGACCGTCGAGGGGCACGCCCACCAAGGTGCTGAGAAAATCGTAAAGCAGATAAGACGCATACATAAACGCCACCTTACCCACCGACGACAGCACGCCTCCGAGCGGTAGAAACATCGCGATAATCACCAGACCGAAAGGCACGGCGCCGTACAACAGATACGGTCGCATTTTGCCCATCTTGCTGCGCGTCTTGTCGACGATGACGCCCATAATCGGGTCGTTGATTCCGTCCCAGATTTTTGCGATGAGGAACATCGTTCCGACCTTGATGGGGTCTATGCCGAGAACGGAAGTATAGAAGATGAGGAGATAGCCCTGCACCAACCCCGAAATGGCGGCGGTGGCAAACCGCGCCATCGAGAAGGTGATGTAATCCTTCGCCTTCAGGTACTTTTTCTCGACAATCGGCACACCCGCGTCGATTGCAACACTTGCTGCCATAATTTTCTCCTTGCTCTGTTTATTCACCTTATTCGGGACGGTAAAGTCCCGTTTCAGTCGATTGTTGTCGCCCGACGGTCAGTCGAGCGTCTTTTTGAAGAAGTCCCCTTTCGGGTATTTGAGCACGAACGCGCCCGTCGAGCTCCACGCCTGCAACAGCGACCCGTCGGGGTGCGCGGGGCTGAAAAATTCCACTGGAGTATAGTTGCCGCGCTCGGCGTTGTACTCGAACCAGCGCGTCAATGGGTACTCGTAATCCATGCCGTACATGAGTTTGGCATAGGCGTACATCCCCGACAGATACGGCCAGTCGCCGCCGTTGTGGTAGTAGTACGGAAGCGAGGATTTCTGCACGACATCCCTGAGATTCTTGTAGAACGGGAACACCGCGAACACGCCGAAATCGCCGGCTTTCTGTTCCGTGTTGTTGCGGCTTTCGAGCAGGCGCTCCATATTGGAGAGCATACGCCGCGCGCGGGCGTCGTCGGTCAGACCGAACAACGGCACCACCACGGTGTCTATCGAAAGGTTGTCCTCGGTGAAATCCTCCTCGCGGTAGTTGACGAACCAGCCTTTCTCCTCGTCCCACAGCAGGTCGTTGATTGCCTTTTTCACTTTGGCGTATTCCGCCGCGTATTCCGCCGCCGCCGCGTCGTCGCGCCCCTTGAGCAATGCGGCGAGCGCGTACAGCGCGCGGGCGTACAGTCCTTCGTCGTAGGTGACATATCCGCCGCGGAAAACATTGTCGCACCAGTCGCGGCGGTTGTACTCGCCGCCCTTGACCAGCAGTCCCGTGTCGTCGGTCTCCTTTCTCAGGCGTTCGATTACGCGGCGCGCCGCCTGCAACACCGTCTTGCCGCCCGCTTTCTCGTCTAGCACGCTGCGGTCGCCCGTGTGAGCGACATAGTCGTAAAGCATAATGGCGAGGAAACTGGGCGAATCGTAATGGTTGCCCCAGTAATTTTTGAAATTGAACTTCACCGCCGAGGGGCACTCGCCCGTCTTGTAGTTGACTCCCCTGCTCAATGTGACAATCTGATTGCGCACGAGATCGGGGCGCACGGGCAGCACGGAAAGCACCGTCCAGTAGGAATCGCGGTAATAGGTGCGCGCGGGGAACTGATACACGATACCCGCGAGAAACGACTTGAAGTCGCCCAGTTCCTTATAGTTGGACAGCGAACAGTTGATGAGCGAATTGTAAAAACTCCTGTGAAAGTCGTCCAGACCTTCGGGGCACTCGAAGGAATCGATGTAACGCTCGGATTCCGCATACGACGCGTCGAAGCGTTTGAAGGCTTCCACGGCGTCGCAGAAGGTGAAATCGTCGCGGGTGCCCGCACTCATGAGATAGCGGAAATGTTTCTCCTCTCCCGCCCTCACGGCGCCGCCGAAAGCGAACTGATTGTAGAAATTGCGCTCTTTCTCCAGCACTTCCGCCCCTTCGCCGATTGCGAAATCGAGATAGAAGTCGCCCATGACATCGTTGCGGATATATCCCACGCCGTCGCGCACGGTGAGGGAGGGCTTCCTGTTCCTTATGACGCCGCCGACGATTTTGCCGATGTTTCGCGCGCTCAGTCGGTTGGCAAGCAGCTGTTCGAGATAAGAGGAGAAATTTATGCCGTAATTGACGACATTCTCAAAGCGTATGTCCTCTTTCGCAGTCACGCCGATGTCGCAGAATACGGCGTTGGTGGTGCCGTCGAGGAAGAAAGTGACGACGAAATCCGCCTGCGGCGCGGAGAAGAACACGCGCTGCGTGCGCCCTATCATCTCCACCCGCTTGGGCACATCCCACGACACGGGCGCGCCGTTGACGGAGAATGTGGAATAGTACGCCGAAAATACGGAGAATTTGTTCATCACGGCGTACTTGGACACGCCGCCGCGCCCGTCGAATTGCGCCGTGATGAGATTGTTGCCCGCGTCGTAGCACACCTTCTCGAAAAAGGTGTTTTCGACGATGATTTTACCGTCGCGGTAAACAGGTTTGCCGTTGTTTCCCATAACTCCCCTCAATGTTTGCGCTCACGCGCAGTGCGGCACGGACGCGACGCGTCCGCGCCCGCTTTCCGTCATTCCGTCACGGCTCCCACTTCGGCGAGCAGTTTCCTGAGACCTTCGTACTGCCACACGAACACCTGTTCGCGGCTGACCCTGCCGAAACGCTTTATGCCGTACGCCTTGTCTATGCGCAGGAACACTTTGTGGAAATTCTTCACGGGCGGTATGAGCGCCGCAATGGGGAACAGCACATTGAAAGCGTTCTTGAGCACGGCGTACTTCGCCGTGTGCGGCTCCAGCGTGAAGAAACCGTCGTAGCCCCTGTTGCACACGAGGTCGGCGAGCATTTCGCGGTAACCGCCGTTGCCCATACCGATAGGCACTTCCACTCCCTCGGGCGAGCAATCCTTGATGTGATAGTACACGCAGTAGTCCTTGAGCAAGGCGTACGCTTCCGCAGGCACCGCGCCGCACTGTATGAAATTGCTTGCGTCGAAGGCAAGGCGGAAATTGTCGTTGCCGAGGGCCTCGTAAATTTCGAGACAACGCGACGGAATGTCGCCGTAAATCTTCTTTTCGTTCTCGTGCAGCAGCACCACGCCGCCCTCTTCGGCTATGTCGCGGAAGCCCTTGAGTTTCTTGAGCACCTCGGGCTTGTACGCCTCATAATCGCCCTTGGGGTCGACATGGAAACTGAATATGCGGATATAACGGCAATTCATGGCGTTGGCTATCTTGACCAGCTCGCGCAGTTGCCCGCATTGTCTCTCATAGGCTTCGTCGTCATAGAGCCCTATCTTGCCGATCGGCGATCCGATCGACGAGAAGGACGCGCCGTATTCGTCGAGCACGGGCTTGACCGTGGAGACGAATTCTTCCGCGGTGTAGTCGGCGATGTTCCTGCCGTTGACGCTGCGGGGGCAGATGTAACGCTCGCCGAGTTTCTTCATCAGCTCGAGCTGCACCTTGAGGTCGGAGCTTACTTCGTCGTAAAATCCCGAGATTTTGATTGCCATATATCCTCCTGAGCGAAAGCGGCGGGAGCCGTCATTCGCCTTTACTGATTTTCTCCAGAATACGCCGTGCCGTCACGGGCTGGTTGGTGGTCATGTTGTCGGGGTTGTGCGCAAGTATTCTCTCCTGCTCGCGCGGGTCGTCCACGGTGTAGACCGACACCCCAAGCCCCGCCTTCTTCGCCGCTTCCATAAAAGCGTCGGTTGCGAGACTCCTGTTGATGTTGACGCCCCTGAATGCGGGATTGCCCGTCGCGTCGATTTTCTCCTTTATCAGCGCCGCCGTCTCGGGGGTTATGCCCGTGTCGCGGAAGTTGAAGGAGTTCAGCCACACTTCCCCGGCGTCCAGCTCGTCGCTGTCCTCCAGCGAAGCCGTCCCCGTGAAATACACCTTGTCGGCAATGCCCTTGCTCTTTGCAAGGTCAAGCACGGCGCGCACCATTCCGCGCTGCTTCAGGTCGCAGTTGACGCGCAGTCCCGATTCCCTGACGCGGTCGAACGCCTCGTCGAGCGTGATTTTGCGTTTGGGGAAAAGGGCGGGCAGGTGCGAGATGTAGAGCAAATCCCCCCTCTTCCTGACATCGATTTCGAGAGCGTCGGCGGCATAATCCGCCACCCTGTCGAAATACCTCGCCGTATTGCGCCCCGTGCCCAGCGCGCCGCCGTGTGCAGTGATCATATCTCCTCCGTGTAGAACGGAGCGGTGATTGCCAGTTCCGTCCTCTCGCCGTCTATTTTGCCGAACACCTTGACGAAGAAATATCCCTTCTCCGCCCGCGCCGTCACCGAAAGGCGGTCGCCCTCGGCACGAGCCGAAAACGCGCTGCCCTCGACGGCGATTGCCTCGGTCTCGACGGCATACTCCTTCGCGTAGTCGCCGTCTCTTTTCACCGTCACGGAAACAGCGACTTCCCCCGCGGGGAACGAGTCGCCGATTTCCCGTCTCTCGCCCGCCGCCGTCACCGAAATCTCCAGTTCGACGCCCGACGAGACATAGGTGCGCCCGCGCTTCACTCCTTCCACGATTTTTTCGGGAGTCACCGCGCCCTCGACGCCCACATAAGTCGCCGAATACGGCGGGCAACCCCTGTCGGGACGGTGCCAGTCGTAGCCGTACACGGCGGCGATTCTTTCGCCGTCGTCCAGCCGCGCGCGCCACAGCCTTTCGGCTTCGGCGTTCGCCGCGTCGCGGTTCTGGTTGTAGCGGCTCCACACCTCCATTGCGGAAAGCAGACCCGCGCCTATGTCGAAATCGTTGTGACAGCCGCAACATATCTGTCCGCCTATCCTCGCCGGGTGACACAGCACCACGGCGTCGCCGCTCGCGCGCGCTTCGAGGATTTTGTCGGCGATGTTGTCGGGGCGCACATCGCGCCAGTCCACGGGGCTGTTGCCGCCGAGCACGGTGAGATGTCCGTAGAATGTCGTCCACTCTATACCCTTCACCGCGACCAGTCCCGCCTTGTCCGCCGCCGCCTTTATGCGAGGATACGCAAACCAGGTGTTGTGGTCGGTGGAAGCTATCGCGGCATAACCGCGCTTTACGGCGTTTTCGACGAGCTCCTCGGGGGTCATCGTGCCGTCGCTCCACAGCGTGTGGGTGTGCAGTTCGCACTTAACGAATCTCATCGTATCCCTCCGCCACGACGCGCACATCCACCGTACCCGTCACCACACAGTTGAAACTGAGCGTGATTTTCCATTCGCCCGCCTTTATCGGAGCGGGACGGAAACCGCAGGCGCAGTCCTTTTCGTTGATGAAAAACTCCTGCCGCGGAGCGTGACGGTGCGCCGTGCCCAGCCACCCGTCGGGGCTGTCTATGGACACCGAAATGTGGTTGCGCAGCGGCAGGAATCCGCGCACTTCCTCTTCCGTGAAAGTCTCGTACCACGCGTCGCGGGCGAGAATGTCGCGGATAATCCCCACGCTTTTCTCCTCGTCGTCGAAATCCTTGGGCGAATAACTCAGTTTCACCCTGATTTCCCTGAGCCCCGACGGCACGGCAAACGAATACGCCCTGTGGGTGTGGTGGTCGGCGTCGGTGAATGTGGTGTCGAGAGAAAAGAGCGTTGTCATACCGCGTTGCTTACTCGATGTCGGGAATTTCCTCCCCCGTCACCAGTCTGCCGCCCTCTTTTCTGGATTTCTCCGCCGCGGCGACGATACGGTGACTCTCCACCGTGTCGCTTATCCAGGTGTACAGCACACCGGGGTCGAACTTGTTTTCGAGCATTGCCGCCGCCGCTTTCATAAGACCCTGGTCGCCGCCGTAATGGCCGCGCACGACGGGAATGAGGTTGACCCTGATTCTGCGCTTTCTGCCGTCGAAGGGCTGGAATTTGAGTATGCTGTGGCTGTCGTCGGCGATGAGCGTGCCCTTGGTGCCGCGGATTTCGGTGTGGCGGTGATTCTTTTCGTTGAACGCCGTCACCGTCATCACGCAGCGCACGCCGTTTTCGAACTCGATGTTGACGGTCTGATTGTCGACGACATTGTTGTCGCAGCGGAACACGCACCGACCGAACAGTCTGCCCTTCTCGCCCTTTTCGAGCGACTCGGCGATGTCGGCTTTGGACTTGGACTGACAAAACGCGTATGTCCCCCACGGGAATTTCTTGCCGCGGAAAGGACGACCTATGTACTGATAGCGCGCCTCGTAAATGCAGGTGTCCTTAAGCGCGCAGTCGGCGCAGCGCGCCGCGCTGCCTTCGGGCGCGGACTTCTCGGTGAAATACTTCAACCCGCCGTAGGAATTGACCTTGGCGAACTTGCTGCCCGTGTACCAGTACAGCAAATCCATATCGTGACAGCATTTCGCAAGCAACATCGGAGAGGTCTCCTCCTCCCTGCGCCAGTTGCCGCGCACATAACTGTGGGCGAAATGCCAGTACGAGATGTTTTCGTCGTGCTTTATGGAAACGATGTCGCCCAGCACGCCGCTGTCGATCATCTTCTTGATTCTGCGGTAATAGGGGGCGTAACGCAGGACATGGCACACCAGCACCCTCGCGCCTTTTTCGCGCGCTTTGCGTTCGATTTCGAGAGTCTGTTCGATAAACGGACTGACGGGCTTTTCGAGAATGAGGTCATAGCCGAGGTCGAGCGCACGCATGGCGTGACCGTAATGGTCGCGGTCCTGCGTGGCGATAATCATTGCGTCGGCGATTTTGCCCTGCGCGAAGAATTCCTCGTCGTCGGTGAAGCACTTGTCGTCGGGCACATTCCACTTGCCCTTGACCTTGTCGATTTTGTTCTGAAATTTATCGCAGACGGAAACGATCTGCACATTGGGATTGCGGGACAGATGTCCCCCGTAATTTTTGCCGCGGCTTCCGAGCCCCAATACGGCGATTCTGACCATAATTCCCCTCTTCGGCGGCTTTGTCGCGGAATACGACTCGAGCGCGCCCGCACGCGGAAAAGCGTACACTGAACAAATTCTGTCTAATATAATAGCGGAAAGCCGTATGTTTGGCAAGTGGTTGACGCAATTAACCTTGTGCAATTAAGCATTTTTTGCTATAGTAAACCGTGTCGGAAAACCGCACTCGAACCGAGTTGACGGACGCAAATCGCACCGCTCGGGAACGCACGTTCGGGTTGCGGAAAACCTTTTTCACCGAAACTGCATTTTAACGGAGAAAAACAAGTATGAAAAGTTACGATTGCGTCATCATCGGGCATGTGTCTCTCGACTACAACATAGACTGTCACGACAATCTCACCGTGCAGATAGGCGGCGCGGTGGTCTACTCTTCCGCGGCGGCGTACGCTCTCGGAAGAAAGGTCGCCGCAGTCACGAAACTCGCCGAAGCCGACCGCGACAGGCTGAGCGTTTTCACCCTGCCCCGCGATGACATCTATTGTCTGCCCTCGTCGGCTTCCACTTCCATAGAAAACAAATATTTCACCGAGGACAAGGAGAAACGCCGTTGCGTGTGCCGCTCGCAGGGCGACCCGTTCACCATAGGCGACATACCCGATTTCGACGCCGAAATATATCACCTCGGCGGACTTATCTACGGCGACTTCGACTCCGCCCTCATTCCCCTGCTCGAAAAGCGCGGCGATGTCGCGGTCGATGTGCAGGGTTTCCTCCGTCACAGCGGAGGCGCGGGCGCGGAAATGTACTTCGAGGACTGGCGCGACAAACGCGATATGCTCCCCTACATCCGCTATCTGAAAACCGACGCCGCCGAAGCCGAGATTATGACGGGACTGTCCGACAGGAAGGAAGCCGCCCGCGCCCTGTACGATATGGGCGCAAAGGAGATTATGATAACCCACAACACCGAAGTGCTGATATACGACGGCAAGGATTTCTTCACCTGCCCCATAAAGTCGCGCAATCTTTCGGGCAGGACGGGGCGCGGCGACACCACCTTCGCGGCGTATCTCGGAGAGCGCATTTACAACGACATCCCCACCTCCCTGCTCTGGGCAACCGCGACGGTGTCCTACAAAATGGAAAAGACGGGACCCTTCGACAAATCCCGCCGCGATGTGCAAGCCTACATCGACGAGTTCTACGAGTTCTACAAGTAGAGTCCGCGCAATATCCGTGCCGAAACCGAAAACGACCGCAAGCGCGGTCGTTTTGATTTCTTAGGGTATGCGACGAAAATTCAGAATTCTATTTCCGAAAGTCTGACGGGACGGTTGAGCTCCAGGGAGCGTTTCGCCGCAACGCCGATGAGCACGGATTGCAGTCCCGCTTCCACTCCGACGGGCACGGGCTTGTCGTTGACGACGGCGTCCACGAAGGCCGCCACCTCGCTCGCATACGCCTGCATATACCTTTCGAGGAAGAAATACAGCGGTTTCTCGGCGGTGACGCCGTTTGCGTCGGAGACGACCGCGCTGGACTGGGTGTCGTTGGCGATTGCCACCTGCCCTTTGCTGCCGAAGGCTTCGAGGCGCTGGTCGTAGCCGTAGGTCGCCCTGCGGCAGTTGTCGATGACGGCGATCGCGCCGCCTTTGAGACGGAGGGTTATCACCGCTGTGTCGATGTCGCCCGCTTCGCCTATAGCGGGGTCGACGGTCACGCCGCCGACGGCATAGACCTCGTCCACCTCGTCACCCGAAATAAACCGCACCATATCGAAGTCGTGTATGGTCATATCGAGGAAAATTCCGCCGCTCACCTTTATGTAGGACACGGGAGGCGCGCCAGGGTCGCGGGAAGTGATTTTGAGGACGGCGAGGTCGCCGATTTTACCGTTCGCGACGGCTTCGCGCGCGGCGGAGAAATTGTGGTCGAAGCGGCGGTTGAAGCCCACCTGATACTTGACATCCGAGCCTTTCAGCGCGTCCATGACCGCCTTGATTTTGCCGAGGTCGTGGTCGACGGGTTTCTCGCAGAAGATGTGCTTGCCCGCGGCGATTGCCTCAAGGGAAATGGGCGAATGGGTGTCCGTGGACGAACAGATGAGCACGGCGTCTATTTCGGGGTCGGAAAGGATTTCCTTATAGTCCTTGCACGCCTTTTCCACGCCCATGGACTTTGCCCATGCGGCGGTCTCCTCGGTCATAAAGGGGTCGGCAACGGTCTTGACCGTGGCGCCCGCGACATAACGCATAATCGACTCGGTGTGGACTTTGCCTATTCTGCCCGCGCCGATGATACCGATTTTCAGCATAATTCCTCCTAGATTGTGCCGTCCCAGGTGCTGACGGCGGTGGATTTCTTTTCGTGTTCGTCGAACCAGTGCGTGGTGACGCATTTGCTTTCGGTGAAGAAACGGTAGGCGTCCTTGCCGAGGCAATGCAGGTCGCCGAAGAAGGACTGCTTGTGCCCCGAGAAGGGGAAGACGCCGACGGGCACGGGAATACCCACATTGATACCCACCATACCGCCGTCGGTGTTGCGGGCGAACTCGCGCGCGTAATATCCGTTCTGCGTGTAGATGACGGAGCCGTTGGCAAAGGGATTGGAGTTCATCACCTCGAGTCCTTCCTCGAATGTCTTGACTCTCTTTATGCACAGCACGGGTCCGAAGATTTCGCGCGTGCCGACGGTCATTTCGGTGGTGACATGGTCGAGCACGGTGGGCCCGAGATAGAAGCCGTTTTCGTACCCTTCGACGACCTTGTCCCTGCCGTCGAGCACGAGCGTCGCGCCCTCGGCAAGTCCCTTTTCAATCCATTCGACGACGGACTTTTTGTGTTCGGCGGAATAGACGGGACCGAGTTTGCTGGTCTTGTCGTACGCGGGACCGACCTTGAGTGCGGAGGCGAGTTCCTTGATTTTCGCCACCAACGCGTCGGCTATGCCCTCCTGCGCCACCACGACGGGAAGCGCCATGCACCTCTCGCCCGCGCAACCGTACGCCGCGTTGACGATACCCGCCGCCGTGCGGTCGAGAGCGGCGTCGTTGAGCACGAGCGCGTGATTCTTGGCTTCGCACAGGCACTGCACCCTCTTGCCGTTTTTCGCCGCGGTCTCGTAGATGAACTTGCCCACCTTTGTGGAACCGACGAAGGATATGCCCTTGACGACGGGGTTGGTGAGCAGTTCCTGCGTGTCGTTGCGGTCGCAGCTGATGATGTTGAGCACGCCGTCGGGAAGCCCCGCTTCCCTGTACAGTTCGGCAATGCGGAGCGAGGTCATCGGCGTTGCGCCCGCCACTTTGAGGATGATGGTGTTGCCGCAGGCAATACACGAGGGCGCCATCCATCCCATGGGTATCATCGCGGGGAAATTGAACGGACAAATTCCCACGAACACGCCGAGGGATTCCCTGTACAACACGGTGTCGTAGCCCGACGATGTGTCCATGAGCGATTCGCCCATCATGAGCGAAGGCATTGAAATGGCGAGTTCGGTGCCCTCTTTGGCTTTGAGGATGTCGCCCTTGGCTTCCTCGTACACCTTGCCGTGCTCGCGCGCGCAGATGAGGGTGAGTTCGTCCATGTGCTCGACAAGCAATTCGCGCAGACGGTAAAGTATCTGCACGCGCTTGATGACGGGCGTTTTGCTCCACACCTTATAAGCCGCCTCTGCGTTTGCTATGACTTGCTTTATCTCGTCGGCGGTGACGCGCGGACAACGCGCAATCTGTTCGCCCGTGCTGGGGTCGAACACATTGTAATACTTGTCCGTAGTCGACTCGACAAAGGTGTTGTTGGTGAAATACTTCAAAGTCTCCATAATTTCCTCCGACTAAATTTTCGCCGTTTTTTTGATGAACTTGCGCGCCTTGAGCGCGTATTCGAGAGGATTGGCAAGCGCGGGGTCCTGCTCGTCTTCCACAATCATCCACCCTTCGTACCCGGACTTGTCGACGGTGTCGAATATGGGCGCGAAATCTATGTCGCCGTCTCCCGGCACCGTGAATGTGCCCAGTCTGACTCCCGCAAGGAAACTCAATCCCTCGCGTCTGACCTTTTCCACCACTTCGGAGCGTATGTCCTTGAGGTGAATGTGCTTCGTTCTGCCGATGTGCTTCTCCAGCACCGCCGCCGCGTCCTCGCCGCAGTACGCCAGATGTCCGCTGTCGAACAGCAACGAAAGTTTGTCGGGGTCGGTGCCCTCCATGAGTCTGTCCACTTCCGCCGCCGTCTGCACCACCGTGCCCATGTGATGATGAAAGACGAGCGTCATGCCCATTTCGGCGGCTTTCGCGCCCAGACGGTTGAGTCCGTCGCACAGCCGCGCCCATTCCGCGTCGTCCATTATGTGACGGGACTCGAACACGGGCAGGTCCGTGCCCTGCACGGAATAACTCTGTTCGGACGCGCCCACGACGCGCGCCCCCGCCGCGTGCAGGAATCTGCACTTGGCGACAAATTCCTTCTCCACTTCCTCGTAAGGCTTGGTGAGAATGTACGCGCTGAACCAGCTGTTGGCAAGGCGCAGTTTGCGCAGAGCCAGCGCCTTTTTGAGTTCGCGCGCTTTCTTCGGGAATTTGTTGCCGAGTTCCGTGCCCTTGAACCCCGCAAGCGCCATTTCGCTGACGCATTGCTCGAAGGTGTTGCCGCCGCCGAGGTCGGGCATATCGTCGTTGGTCCACGCAATGGGCGCAATGCCCAGTCTGACCTTCTTTCTGTCCATATTTTCTCCTAGTATTTACGCGCCGACCCGAGTTTCTCTCTCTTTTCGGCGAGCACGCTTTTCTGTTTGTCGTTCTCGGGCAGTTCGGTGATACCTACATTCCACCACCCGCCGTAGCCGTGCGTCATTGACTTCGGCATAACCTTTATGTCGATAAGCACGGGCGCGGTCTGTCCGAGCGAATCGCGGAGCGCGGCGGCAAGCTCGTCGGGAGTGAGCGCGGTATAACTCTTGAAACCGTACGCCCTCGCGCTCATCGCGTAGTCGACGGGCACGAAGTCTCCGCCGCGTATGGGCGCGTCGCCCTCGCGTTTCCTGAACTCCGTGCAAAGGCTGTCGATTCCCTGCCCCATTTGCAGGTTGTTTATGCACCCGAAGCCGCCGTTGTCGAAAAGCATGATGTTGATTTTCTTGCCTTCCTGCACCGCCGTCACCATTTCGCTGTGCAACATCAGATAACTTCCGTCGCCCGCCATTGCGTACACTTCGCGATCGGGGCACGCAAGTTTTGCGCCCAGCGCCCCCGCGATTTCGTAGCCCATGCAGGAATAGCCGTATTCGACATTGTAGCTGTCCACGGCGTCGGTCTCCCACATACGCTGCAGGCACCCGGGCAGACTGCCCGACGACCCGACGATTATCGCGTCGGCGGGGATTATGTCGCGGATTATGCCGAGGGCGGCGGTCTGCGTGAGCGCGCAACCGGTCGCCGCGGCGAATTTCTCCACGCAGTCGGGAGTCATGTCGGTGTTTTCGGGCACATAGCTCTCGCCCACGCGCACGGAAACCAGACGGCGCATTTCGGCTTGCCAGTCCTCTTTCGCCTTTTCGATTTCGCCGTCGTAAGCCGCGCGGTAATTGCCCAGCGCCTTGTCGAGGGCGACTATGCCTTCGCGCGCGTCGGCAACGACGGGAATTGCGTCCATTTTCGCCGCATGGAAAGAGGAAGCGTTGATTGTGACGACCTGCGCGCCCGCATAAAGCGACTTCGACGCCGTGGTGAAATCCGTGAATCTCGTGCCCACGCCGATGACGAGGTCGCACGCCGCGGCAACGGTGTTCGCCGCCGAGTTGCCCGTCACTCCGACGCCGCCGAGATTGTAAGCGAAGGACGACTCCACCGCCGACTTGCCCGCCTGCGTCTCGCACACGGGTATGTTGTGACGGACGGCAAACGCCTTGATTGCCTCGCCCGCGCGGCTGTACTTCGCCCCGCCGCCGATTACGAGCAAAGGTTTTTTCGCCTTTTTGACGGCTTTCGCCGCTTCCTTTATCTGTTCTCTGTCGGGCTGTGCGCGAAGCACGCGCGTCACCCTCTTGCGAAGGAAAGACAGCGGGAAATCGTACGCTTCGCCCTGCACATCCTGCGGCAACGCTATCACAACGGCGCCCGTGGACGCGGGGTCGAGGAGCACGCGCACGGCGTTGAGCATTGCCGTCATGAGCATTTCGGGGCGGCT
The DNA here is from genome assembly GCA_944360115.1 of uncultured Clostridia bacterium. Lineage (GTDB taxonomy): Bacteria > Bacillota > Clostridia > Christensenellales > CAG-917 > Limadaptatus. Next base: position 49,654 of record CALVTH010000001.1, on the reverse strand, counting down.
GACCCTGTCGAAGTAACGGGTGACGGCGCGGAAGGCGTCGTTGGTGGTCGTGCCCGCGCAGTTGGCCTGTTCTATTTGCTGAAGCACGGGGTCGGGCTGACGGGTGGCAAAGGCGTCGCCGACGAGCAACAGCAAAGGAATGTTGTTTGCCGTGGCGGTGCCCGCCGCCGCCACCATGTTTGCCGCGCCCGGTCCTATCGACGACATACAAGGCAGGATTTTGAGACGGTTGTTCTGCTTGGCGTATGCGATTGCCGCGTGTGCCATACCCTGTTCGTTTTTGCCCTGATAGACTTTTAACGAGTGCTTTTTGAGAGATAAAGCCTCTCCCGTGCCGACAACACACCCGTGTCCGAATATCGTGAAAATGCCTTCGACGAGTTTTGTCTCCGCCCCGTCGAAGGACACATACTGATTGTCGAGGAAGGTGACAAGCGCCTCTCCGACTGTCATTTTTCTGGTCTTTTCCTTCATATTTTCCCCCCGGAAATCAATCTTTCTCCAGCCACTCGTAACGCGGGTCGACGGTGCGGGTCTTGAGCCACGGGTCGCCGTCGAGATGGCGTATCATCCACGCGCAGTACATGGGATAACCGGGCGCGGTGACCTGAACATGAGTCTTGCCCCCGGGGAACGCTCCCACGCTTCCGTCCTTGACGGTGTGCGCTTCGTCGCCGATGAAACACGCGCCGAAACCTTCCGCGCGCGGCATTTTGTAATAGTACACCTCGGGCTGCGGGTGGCTGTGCGGAACATAACTCCACCACCTGCCCTGTCGCGCTATGACTTCGCCGAGCACCATGTTGGAATACGGCGCGTTGTCGTAGTCGAAGACGGTGTTGACATCGCGCACGGCGGTGTTCTCCCACCGCCCCTCGCAGGACACCGTGCATATAATGTCCTCGGGCGCATAAAACTTCACGGGGAAAACGCCGTCGTTTGCCGTCGCCTGCACTATGAACTCGCAGTCGGAGAGCGCGGTCACGGTCACTTTCACCCCTTTGGGAGCGTGCAGACAGGACGGCAACGCCTCGAACACATTACTGCGCTCGGCGTCGTATGTTCTGCCTTCCGCCGCGAACCTCACCGCGCCTTCGGTCAGCAGGAACGCCGCTTCCTCGTCGGCGAAAAGGAAAGTGCGCCGACTGCCTTTCGCAAGACGGTGGACGGTGATGTCCATGAGGAATTCCCTGCCCTTGCCGTCGGATTTCACAAGGGTTTTGACGCCTTTTTTGTCGAACTCGGGATAAGCGAACATTCTCTTTTCTCCTCGCCGTCAGCCTCTCGCCACCATTTCGCCGAACTCGGCTTTCTCGCGGGCGACGAACTCGTCGATCTCCGCGCGGGTGGGCATGAATTCCGAGCAACCGTGCGCGGCCACCAGCATGGAAGCCGACGCGCTGCCCAGTTCCAGACAATCCATGATGTCCATGCCTTCGAGCAGTCCGTAAATGAACGCCGAGCCGTATCCGTCGCCGCCGCCGAAGGACTTGAACGCCTTGACGGGAAACGGTTTGATGTTGTATTCGCCGTCGGCGGTGTGCGCCGTGGAGCCTTGCTTGCCGTGTTTGATGATGACTATGGAATTGCCCTTGCTCATCCAGTACGCCGCCGTTTCGGCGTCGGTGCGTCCGGGTGCGGAAATGCTCTCGGTGAGGTCGAATTCCTCGCGGCTGCCCATAATGATGTCGCTGTGCTCGGCGGCATGGGAATAGGTGACGGCGATTTCGTCGCGGCTCTTCCAGCTGTACTCGCGGTAATCGATGTCGAATATGATTTTCACGCCGTTTTTCTCGGCGAGCTGAATGGCTTTGAAACACGCCTCGCGGGAGGGACTTGCCGACAGCGCGGTGCCCGACACGAGAATGGCTTTTGCGCGTTTGATGTAATCCTCGCTGACCTCGGAGGGTTGCAGCGTGAGGTCGGCGACGCCCTCGCGGTACATAAGGATACTGCTCTCGTCGGGCGACAGAATCTCGGTGAATGTCAGCCCCAGTTTGTGTTCCTTCTCGGCGAGGAAAATATTGCTGGTGTCAATGCCTTCCTTCTTGAAGAAGTCGACAACATATTCGCCGAAACGGTCGTCGGACACCCTGCCGATAAACCCCACTTTCTTGCCCAGTCGAGCCAGCCCGACGGCGATGTTTGCGGGCGAGCCGCCGAGATACTTCCTGAACTCGTTTGACTGCGAAAGCGGCTTGAAATAATCGAGGGGGTTGAAGTCTATGCACACCCTGCCGATGAGTATGATGTCGAACTCCCTGTCGCTTGCGAACTCGATATGTTTCATTGTTCCTCCTGTATCATATCGGGCTGTTTACGCGCGCGTTTTGCACGCTCAACCCGCCGTTTTGTCAGATTTCGAAATAAATCGTCTTTATCTCGAACGGCTTGAAAACCGTTCTGCCATCGCTCCCGACGCGCCCCTTTTCCAGCATATCGGTCTCGTAAATTCCCTTTGCCGCAAAGGTCGCGCCGAGCGTGCAGGCGCACTCTTTTCCGTAGCGTTCGTACACCCTCGCGACCACGCCTTTGGCGTCGCGCGCGGGCTTTACGGTCTCCACCACCACGCCGTCGGAATCCGCCGTGACGAGCGGCGCTATCTCCGCCGCAAGGTCGCGCACCTCGGGCGGGTTGTTGAGCAGATACGCCTTGCCGACGACGCCCGCGCTTTCCGCGCTGCCGCGGTAGGGACACACGGCGTACGAGAAGGTGTGCCTGCCCATATCGCACCCGGGGTCGGGATACTTCGGCGAGCGCAGGAGATTGAGGCTGATTTTGCCCTCTTTCACCCTGTGACCGTACTTGCAGTCGTTGAGCACCGCGAACCCGAAACCGTCCTTTTCGAGAGCGACATATTTGTGCGCGCATATCTCGAACTGCGCCTTTTCGATTTTGGTTTTGTTTCCCGTCGAGCGGCGCACCGTGCCGAACTGTATGTCGCACTCCACCGTATCGCTCCACACCGTGGGACGGAAGTCGGCGCGCAACATTTTGTGCCTTTCGTGCCAGTCGGCGAAGGTGTCCACGCGCAGCATATCCTCACCTTTCACGAGCGAAAGTTTCTGTGTCACGGAGTATCTGTCGCCTTCGTACAGGATTTCCAGAACGGCGGCACAGCCGTCGATGTAACTCTTCACCGAACGCGCGCGCAACTGTTTTTTGCGCATACGCGGATAATTGATGTTGATGTCCCACGCGTTGTAGTGCATACGCGGGTCGCTGTAGACGGTGAGACGGTTGAGATATTCTCCCGCATACTCCCTGCCCTCGCCGTCCGTCAGCGAACGGATGACGCCGTCGCGCCCTGTCGTGACGGTGAGTATGCCGTTGGAAATGCTTCTTTCGCCCGCGACAAGCCCCTCGGCGTCGCCCGAGATTTCCTCGGCGACGACGGCGGAATAAGCCGCCGCCCGAGCGCGGTACCACCTGCCGCCGCTCTTCACCGCTCCGTCCACCGCGAAAGGCGCGCCGTTGAACAGTCCTTTGCCCTTTCCGGCGCCCAGCGCGACGAGCAGGTCGTCCGAAGCGCGACGGAGCACGGCGAGCATCCTCTCGTAGCCTTCCGTGGTCTCTTTATACACCCTGCCTATGGACGAGCCGGGGATGACATCGTGGAACTGATACAGCAGCACCTCTTTCCACACTGCGTCGAGGGTCTCCCTGTCGTACGGAATACCTTTCACCGTTGCCGCGGCGGCGAGCCACTCGTAATTGTGAAGCGCGCGCTCCAGCAACCTGTTGTACCGTTTGTTCCTGCCCTGCGAGGTGTATGTGCCCTGATGCTTTTCGAGGTACAATTCGCCTTTGTGCACGGGCATCTTGTCGCGGACGGCTTCCAGGGCAACGAAAAAATCGCGGGCGGCACCCGTTTTCACTTTGCTCAGTCCCTTTATGTCACGCTCGCGCGTGACGCACTCGATGTGCCCCTCTCCGGGACCGCCGCCGCCGTCGCCCACGCCGTATGCGATGAGCGCGGTGTCAAAGTCCTTGGACTGGTCGAACTTGCCGTCCGATTTCACCACGGCAAGCGGACATCCCGACGAATTGTAATCGCCCTGCGGCGGCATGTGCGACACTATCTCCGTGCCGTCGATACCCTGCCAGCGGAAAGTCTTGTACGGGAACTTGTTGTGCTCGTTCCAGCTGAGTTTTATGGTCATGAAATATTCCTTGCCGCACTTTTTCATAATCTGCGGCAAAGAAGCGGGGAATCCGAAAACATCGGGCAGCCACACCATGTCGGTGTGCACGCCGAACTTTTCGCCGAAATACTCGTCGCCGTAGGCAAATTGCCTGATAAGCGACTCTCCCGACGGCAGATTGCAGTCGCTCTCCGTCCACATTCCGCCCTGAATCTCGACCCGTCCGTCCGCGACGGCTTTCCCGAGCCGACCGAAAATCTCGGGCTGCTCTTTCTCCATCCACTCGAACTGCTGCGCCTGCGACGCACCGAAAACATAATCGGGATACAACTCGGTGTTTTTCAGAGCGGTTGCGAAAGTTCGCGCCGCCTTGCGCTTGGTCTCGCGCAACGGCCACAGCCACGCAAGATCGAGGTGCGCGTGCCCCACCGCGGTATATTCCGTGACGGCTTTGACATTGGGCGTGCCGAGACGGGCCTCCAGCAGTTCCGTCGCCGCGCCGAGGTCCTTCCTACGCAAACGCTCCGCACGGGTAAGGACTTTGTTGAGTTCCACGGCGTCGGGGTCGGAAAGGTTTTCGTTCTTGCCGTATGTGAGAAGCAGTTGGAAAAGGACGAGAAAATCGTAATAGTATCTGAACAGCGCGTCGTCGCGCACGGCAACCGCCGCCCGCGCAAACCTCGCAGGATGCACGCGGTAAACATCGTTGTTGCCCGCGTCCACCATGATGTCGACGGCTTCTCCGCCCTCGGCGCACGGCAGAAATTCCACTATGCGCTTGCCGCACACGCTTTGCACGGCGTCAATGGGCGACAGAATGTTCGTCAGTCCCTGCATGGGCGCGCCGCCTTTCGTCATATCGCGGGCAAGCCCTTCGCCGCCCGTATCGATTATCAACACGGTGTGCCTGCCCTTTGCGCTCTCGGGCACTCTGCCGCGGAAACGGAACCAACAGCAATCGTACAGTCCGCCCCACACCTGCCCCTTGCGGGTCTTTTGCATATCGGACGACGCGGCTTCCTCGAACGGAACGGGCTCTTTCGAGGGCAATCTCACCGCGTCGAGCGTCGCCACGACGGAATGAATACCGCCGCGCACGCGGAGAAGTTCGGCAATGTGCGCAGGATAAAGCAAAATTCTTTCAATCATAATTTCCCGCCGCATCCCCGCCGCCGAGCGCACGGGCGCGCAGGCAAGTCGGGAACGCATAATATTAACTGAGTATAATATTATTCCCCCGCGCAACCCGTGTCAATTTGAAAAATTGACTTTTCCCCCGAGTCTTGCTTGCAATTTTTGCAATGTTTCGCCTCTTTGCGCGCTCTCCGTCCTCGTACCTTTTTGTCGCCGCGCCGTCCGCATTTTGCCGCCGCACGCGCCGCATTATCCGTCTCTCACCGCCGCATAATCTCCGCATCATCTCCGCCGCATTTCGAAAAACCTGCAATCTAACGCATCCGTTTTGCTTTTCGCTTTCGCTTTCCGCCTCCCCCGCCGTCAGAGCCCCCTTTCGTATCGTTCGCCGCGCGCTCCGACGGATTCCCGAAACAAAACGAAAAGCGCAGGGAGGAGTCGCTGCGCTTTTCAACTGAATACAATCGGCGGCGGTGACGACGCCGCGTCTTGCCATTGTGTTACGCCCTACGCCAATAATAGGTACGGTAGGTCGACTTGAGATAGGTCGCCGCAGTCGAAGGATCGGACAAATCGCTGCTCGAAAGACTGGTGTAACTGCTTGTTGTCGACACCTGCCAGCCTCTTTTATTCTTGAAAATCACCGAGGTCAGGCCGCTGCAATTTTCGAAGGCACCCTTCCCTATGCTTGTCACGCTGTCTGGGATAGTAATGGACGTCAAGCCGCCGCACCACGAGAAGGCATCATCCCCTATGCTTGTCACGCTGTCGGGAATGGTGATTGAGATCAAGCCGCTGCAAAGTTCGAACGCAGAACTCCCTATGCTTGTCACTCCGTTGCCTATGGTAACGGAACGCAGACTGCTACAATTATAGAAGGCATAATTCCCTATGCTTGTAACGCTGTCGGGGATGGTTATTGAGGTCAAGCCCGTGCGCCCCGAGGAAGCGCCATCTCCCCCTACGCTTGTCACGCCGTTGCCTATGGTGACGGATTTAAAGCTGCCGTTAATGTAGAAGGCGTACCTGTTAATTTCATAAGCGTTTACACACACGCCGTTGTACGCGACAAAACCGTCGGGAAGGATGAGTTCTGTTTCGTCGCCTGTGTAACCGATAAGATAACCCGTTGTGCCGTCGTAATAGAAGACAAAACCGTTCTCATCTGTGGTGAGTTTTGAACCGCCTTTTTGTTTATACACATTTTTTGCATAATAGGCAACATAGCCGTTACTAGAACTGCCCGCGATGATGTTGAGTTTACTCCTGTTGTATACCTCGACCAATTTGTAACAATTTTCGAATGCATAATCCCCTATGCTTGTCACGCCGTTGCCTATGGTAACCGAGGTCAAGCCGCTGCAACCGTAGAAGACGCTATCCCCTATGCTCGTCACGCTGTCGGGGATGGTTATTGAGGTTAAACCGCTGCACCCCCAGAAGGCATAATTCCATATGCTTGTCACGCTGTCGGGGATAATAATTGAGGTTAAACCGCTGCACCCCCAGAAGGCATAATCCCTTATGCTCGTCACGCTGTCGGGAATGGTGATTGAGGTCAAACCGCTACAACCCGCGAAGGCATTACTCCCAATGCTTGTCACGCTGTCAGGAATAGTGATTGAGGTCAAGCCGCTGCAATCCCCGAAGGCTCGATACCCTATGCTTGTCACGCTGTTGGGAATGGTGATTGAGGTCAAGCCGCTGCAACCGTAGAAGGCGTATCTGTTAATTTCATAAGCGTTTACCCACACGCCGTTGTACGCGACAAAACCGTCGGGAAGGATGAGTTCTGTTTCGTCGCTCGTGTAACCGACAAGATAACCCGTCGTGCCGTCGTAGTAGAAGACAAAACCGCCGCTATCGATGGTAAGTCTGGAGCCGCCTTCTTCCGTGTATACGTTCTTTGCGTAATAGGCGACATAGCCTTTATCCGAACTGCCTGCGACAATTTTGAGTTTGCTTTTGTTGTATACCTCAACCAATTTATAACAGCCATAGAAGGCATTGCTTCCTATGCTTGTCACGCCGTTGCCTATGGTGGCAGATTTCAAACTAATGCAATCCTCGAAGGCATAATTCCCTATGCTTGTCACGCTGTCGGGGATGGTGATTGAGGTCAGGCCGCTGAAATTGTAAAAGGCGTACCCGTTAATTGCATAAGCATTCACCCTCGCACCATTGTACGCGACAAAACCGTCGGGGAGAACCAGTTCATTCTCGCTGCCCGTGTAACCGACAAGATAACCCGTTGTGCCATCGTAATAGAAGACAAAACCGTTCTCATCGGTAGTGAGTTTTGAACCGCCTTCTTCCGTGTGTACGTTCTTTGCGTAATAGGCGACATAGCCGTTATCCGAACTGCCTGCGACAATGTTGAGTTTACTTTTGTTGTATACCTCAACCAATTTATAACAGCCGGAGAAAGCAGAACTCCCTATGCTTGTCACGCCGTTGCCTATGGTAACGGAACGCAGACTGCTGCAATTACAGAAGGCACAACTATCTATGCTCGTCACGCTGTCGGGAATAGTGATTGAGGTCAAGCCACTGCAATCCTCGAAGGCACGATATCCTATGCTTGTCACGCCGTTGCCTATGGCGACGGAGGTCAAGCCGCTGCAACCGTAGAAGGCGTAATCCCCTATGCTTGTCACGCTGTCGGGAATGGTGATTGAGGTCAAGCCGCTGCAACTGTAAAAGGCGTACCTGTTAATTTCATAAGCGTTTACCCACACGCCGTTGTACGCGACAAAACCGTCGGGAAGGATGAGTTCTGTTTCGTCGCTCGTGTAACCGACAAGATAACCCGTCGTGCCGTCGTAGTAGAAGACAAAACCGTTCTCATCGGTAGTGAGTTTTGAACCGCCTTCTTCCGTATATACGTTCTTTGCATAGTAAGCGACATAACCGTTATCCGAACTACCCGCCACGATATTGAGCTTGCTCTTGTTGTATACCTCAACCAATCTATAGCAACCGTAAAAGGCACTCCCTCCTATGCTTGTCACGCCGCTACCGATGGTGACGGAATTTAAATTTTTACATTTTGTGAATGCATCTTGGGCAATTTGAACCGAAACTCCGGAGTATGAAGGAATTTCCACAGCTGAAATATCACCGTCTTTGACCCCGAATATGGTGATATCAGTAGGCGTCGATGAGAAGTTGAATATCTCCATTTCCGCTTGCATTTGCCAAATTGCTGTGTAAGTGACGGGGGCGGACTCCATCTCGAATGAATAACTAAGCTTGTTGTCCTCACTCACCTTCTTGCCGTCCAGATACCACCCGAGCCAGACATAGCCGCCATTCGTGGTGGCAACAAGCGTTACGGTCTTGCCGCTCGGCGCGCCGAAACACTGTTCATCGGCGCGCACCACTCCGTCGCCTATGGCGTTGACCTGGCCGCCTTCGGAAGTTTCAACTGCGATGCCCCACAGCCTCGTGATCTTGTATTCCTCGCCTATGGAGCGCAGATATTCTGTGTTGCTGTCGTAAGCGTACACTATAAATGTCAGTTGTTCGGTGGTATCCCACAGTGTTGCATCGGCGCACGAAACGCTCCACGATGTAGAAGCGGTGTTCGTCTCTTTTTCGCCTATTTTCACTATGTAGCTGTTGGCGTGAGCGACTTCGTCCCAAGTCACCGTATACATCAGTCCGTCGGTGGTTATGCTGACGGCAGGCGTCTTGAGGCGCACCTTTTTTATCGTAGCGCGCGTTTCGGTCGAAGTCCATCCGTTTCGTTTTGCCGTGACGGTCACGGTGTACGTACCCGCCTCGTACGACGACATATCGTAAACGGGATCGCTGCAATTCACCGCGGTTCCGTTCACGGTTACTGTATACGAAGTGGCGTTCGGCACAGCGGTCCACGTAAGCACCGATGTCGTGTCATTTATGTTCACATTGGTGGGTTGAGTGAGGATCCTGTGCGCGTAATTTTTAGATGTTTCAACGGAGTTGTATGTGTTTATGCCGTCCCCGTTGGCGCAAATCTTCACGGTGTAGTATCCCGCGGAATAGTATGTCGGGAAGGAAAAATGTGTTGCGGTAATCCGTGACTTCTCCTGCTCTACGGAGCCTTGCAGAATGGTGACGGTGTATCCCGTCGCGCCGTCCACGGCTTCCCAGTAAAACACACCGTTTTCGACGCTTACGACGGGCGCAGACAACTGCTCCGCACGGTCGGCTTCCTTCACCCACTCGGCGTAGAGCACGACTCCGGCTTCGTCAATCGTTTCCTTCATATCGTGACGGCGGGTGAGAATGTATCCTCCGTCGCTCGTCTGTCCGTCGCTGTACCACCAACCGTTGAACACGTAATCGGGACGCTCGGGGATGAACGTTATGAGGCCGTTTTCAGTGCGTTCGGTAACCGTACCCGCCCCTTCGTAATTGAGCACGAATCTGACATCGTACTCTTGTCGGGTGTAGACCGCCTTAACCGTCAGCGATTCCTTAAGGTTATCGAACGACTGCCTGTCCCAGGCCCCGATATACCCGCTCCTTTCGGGTACGGCGGGAATATCGTCGCTCTGCAACGAACTGCCGTATTTGACGTTCAGCTGTTTTATCACGGTATCGTTGACGACGAACATGACGGTTATCAACTTTTCCGTCCAGTGCGCAACAAGAGTTATATCCGATGTAACGGACAGATTGAAATCGTATTGTTTGCCGTCGAGAAACCACCCAGCAAACAAATATCCGTCTTTCAGGGGTTCGGCGGGCTTCTCCACCCTGTCCCCCACCTTCACTTTTTCTGCCTGTACCGCAGACCCGCCGTCAGTGTCAAAAGTTACGGTCACATACTCTTCGTCACTGGGCAACTGACCGTTATTCGCACTGTCGCTCGGATTGCACGCCACGAGCGCGCACGCGAAAAGCACGCACACCAGCGACAAAACGAAAATGATTGTGAATTTTTTGGAAATTCCCATAATCGTCCCCTCCGTTTCCAAAGAGACCGAAAACGCCCCGACCGCAAAGCCGCAAAACGGCGCAATTTCGCTCTCTCGATACACCGATAACATACGAAGTGTGAAAAAAGCGTGAACGGAAATGAAAAAGTCGAAAAATTTTTTACGGAAAACGACGGGAAAAATCCGCGACGGGAGGGGCTCAGTCGAAGAGAGCGTCTCTGCGCATCGCAATCATGTCGAGACGGTGCTGAGTGTTGACCGACCAATTGTAACTTATCATATACTCGCCGTTGTAGGACAGGTCGGAGTCGTCGTCTATGTAACGCCACATATCGCATTCCATAAGGTCGGGGTTGACGCTCGCCTGCGCGCGTCCGAAGCGGACGAGGTTCTGCATACCGGCGTTGCGGAGAGTGATGTCGAGACGGCTTTTTGCGTTGCGGTACAGCATTTTGGCTTTGTCGAGCGGTCGGTGCGGCCAAAGCGCCGTCACCATTTCGGACATGGGCACGGTTGCGCCGCGCCTGTCGACGAGATATGCGAGAAATTCTTTGCTTTTGGCGGACTCGAACTCCGTTTTTTCGCCGTCGACGAAAAGGTCGAAATTGCCGAATGTGCGGGCGTACACGGCACACTTTATACCGCGCATCTGTTTTATGCGGGCGACGAACTCGTCTATTCTCTCCGCGCTGTAAGGCTTGTAGCAGAATCCTATGAGATTTTCGCCCACGCGCCGCCCTATTTTCTCCTCGTCCTGCGCATATCCGCTTATGAAAGCGATGCAGACATCGGGGGCTTTTTCCAATATACGGCAAGCCAGGTCGACTCCGTTCACGGCGGGCATATTGATGTCGAGGAAAACGGCGTCGTAACCGTCCTTTGCCACGCTTTCGAGCAACGCCTTCGGGTCGCGCATGAAATAGGAACATTGCACATCGGGTTTGTCTATGATGTTCTCGACGAAAGACTTGAGAGGGTTGATTTCGTCGTCTATCACCGCAATTTTAATCGTCCTCATGTTCCGCCTCCGAGCCGTTCTTTGCGCCGGAATCCGCGCCCGATTCCATCTCGAAAGAAATAGTTATACGCGTGCCCTCGCCTATGCGGCTGACGATTTCGGTTTCTGCGCCCGTCATAAGGGAAAGCCTTTCACGCGAGTTCCTGAGTCCCACGGATTTCTCCCCCACCGCGTCGACATCGAACCCGCAACCGTTGTCCTCTACGGTTATGACTACCTTGCCGTCCGCAAACTCCGTTGCGATGAGGACATACCCGTCCTCGTCGTCGAGAATACCCGAGTGCTTGATTGCGTTTTCGACAAACGGCTGCAACGCAAGCGCGGGGATTTCGAAATCCCAGAACTCGACATCGAGCATGAGATTGATTTCCTTTGCCACACGCATCTGCTCGAGTTTCACATAGTTGAGGATATTCTCAAGTTCCTGCGCAAAGGGTATGACCACCTTTTCGTCGGCGTCGATGTTGGCGCGCAGGTGACGGCTGAAACTCTCCAGAGCGCGGTCGCCTTCCTGCAGATTTTCGTGGTAAATCTGCTGTATGCTCGCAAGGCAGTTGAATACGAAATGCGGCTTGATTTGCTCGCGGAGTATTGCGGACTTGATTTCCGTTATGCGCCGCCTGTACTCCTCGGCGCGAAGTGCCGCCAGATTCTGTTCCCTGATTCTGAGCAGATAAATGGCGTACACAGCAATCATTATGAACACAATGGCATAGGTCGCCACCGACTCCGTGCCTATGATGACGAAGTTGAGCATATCCATGAAAGTTATGCCCATGGCAAAGATTATGCCGAAGAATATGACTGTGTACAACGCGGCGAATTTCACCCTGTCGAACGAAGCCCTGAGCAGCGGAAAATACAGCAATGTGAAAACGCCTATCTGCACAAAAACAGGGATAATACGCTCGTTATATCCGATCAACCCGTAATATGCGCCGATACAGGCGAGGTTGACAATTCCGCTGCCTATGAGCACGGGCAAATTTTTTCGACCGAATTTTATGACATTCGTCCTGACCAGGTGAACGACGAACGCCACCCCGAGCAGCACCGCGAAAGCATAGAAAACTTCGGCGATGCAGTTGTATATCATTATGTTGTCGGTCTCCGAAATCTTCCAGTAGAGGTCAAGCGAGAAAAAGTACATGAGCGCAAGCGCCGACAGGAAAACCGTCAAAGTCCAGTCCCTGCCCTCTTTCTCCTGCCCCGCATTGATGACGAGGTTGATGAGTATGAGCATAAGCAACGCGCCCAGGATAACGCACGCCAGCGTGTCGCCGTACCGCAACGCGTTGGCGATCGCCCACTCGCCGCGCACATAACACATCGACGAAGTCAGTCCGCCCGTTTCGCTTGCGCTCAGCTCCACCACCACGGTCAGGAGTTCGCCTTCCTCGGCGATGTACGGCGTGACGCTCGAACAAACTCCGTCGGACGCCGTTTCGGTCGGGTCTTTGGACATACTGCCGTACTCCGTGCACAACTGCCCGTTGACGAACACCCTGTACGCACCGATGAAATTCTTGGTGTAAATGATGAAAGGCACTCCCGGCTCCACCGTCATGGTCCAACGGTAAGACGCATATCCGAAGCGGTCCAGTTTGCTCCCGTTCAGTTCCCAGCCCGTCCACGCTTTCGGCACTTCCACCACGGCGTCGGGCTCGGCGGCCTCCAGCCCGTCGGTGACAATCCATTTGTTATAGAAAAATTCGTTGTGCCCGTACAGCGAGACATACTCATTGTCTTCGGCGCCGATATCTATGTGCGTTCCGTCCATCTGCGGCATATTCATTATCTGCGCAAAATTCTCCGAACACAGCCATGTCAGAAATATCATGACAGCCGTCACGACAATCAAAGCGACGGAAAATATCCACACTTTTATCTTCTTGACCTCTTCGGCATTATCAATCCCCATATATGTATTATGACACGCCGCGACACCCTCCGTCAATATCGCAACCGCCGCATGCTCTCAATCAAAACACGGAAATATCCTTATCACGCCGCCCTTTCCCGACGCCGTACCGCTCCGCCCCTTTCAAAGGCCCCAAACAAGGCGTCCGAAGCCCTGCGTCTTCGGTTGCCGTGTATTGCCATTGGCACTCTTCGGAAATCCGCCGCAAAATTCCTGCCGAAATTCCGACACCGTTTTTGACATGGTTTTTTTGCGAATCTGATGTTAAACGGCAAAATCGCGTTTTCGGGAAATAATGAAAAAGCCCACTGAACAGTGGACTTTTTGGTGGACAGGTGATAACCTAAAACAAATTTTAGTCACATTTTCTTTGCGTTAGTTGAACAGTTTCCAAGCCGATAACCTTTTTGTTTTAGGTCGGCTTCAAGTTGACGGCGCGCTTTTTCCGCTGCGCCTCCTTCGCTTTCTGCGCGCACACAAATTGTAGTTTCCGCTTTTTGATTTGAGCCAAAAATGCCTTTCGAATAATAATACCTTATGTAAACAACATAGTCTGAAAACATCGCTTTACACCTCCTTTTAAGATTTTATAATACCAAGCCGTTTGCGCTTGAATTATGATTATAAGTATTTCTTAATTTTTATTATTGCCGAACGCGCGCGTTGAAAAAACTTTCTTCCAATAATTCTCACGTTCCCGAATATATGGTGCGTTGCCGTCGCGGTTAAAAAAACTTTCTATTACGGTAAATACAAAATTATTACCGTAATCGGGCGTAGTTTCTATCAAATTTTTCAATGCGACATCGCCGCCGTGCCCATTCGTGTTGACGTAACAACTCCACCGTTGCCAAACACCGTTATAGCCGTATGTACTGCCGATATAAACTTTCCCCGTCAAAGTATCTGTTATGGCATAAATACAATTTATGTTTTCGAGCAATATTCGCCAATTATCTACGTTACCGTTAATTATCGCTTTTAAGTCCTTGAACGATAACGAAATTTTGTCGTATCCGTCAAAAGGTTTGTTTATCTGAATATACTTCTTCTCCAGTACCGATATAACGGGTATCGTTTCAATATTTGCAATATCTATTTTCGCTTGTTTTGGTCCTTGCTTCTTTTTATATTCGACAACCAGTCTCTCAAGAAAATGTGAAAAGCGGTCAATGGGTTTCAAATCGTATGTTTGATGCCCGTCGTCAAAAGTCTTTTCGCCGCAATTTTCATATGCGCCCAAAAACAGCCACTGGTCCCATTTTTGGTCTTTGTCTAACCTTATAAACTGTAAACAATATTTTGTGGATATATTTCGAAAACTTGTGCTTGAACCACTATGCCTTTTCCAAGAAATATGTTCAAGTAAACGCTCTTTGTTTTCGTCAAAAGAATACACTTGCTCGGCATTTGCATTGTTCAAACAAATAGACCAATCGCGATACTCATCCTTTCCGATAGCAAGTATTTCATTTAAGTAGATATACATAACCGCCCCTCTCTTCAAAAAAAAGTGCGCCTACCGAAGTAAGCGCACAAAAAACGCAAACTCCGATAGTCGCCAAACTAACCGTTATCGTAAGAACTTACCGTCCAATAACCGTAAGGAATTTGCATTTTTATCAAATTCACAGATTATTGGACAAAAGCACACAATATGCCCTTAAAGAAAAAATGTCCTTACGAGCGATTAAGTTAGTTTGGCAAAGTCAGCATAGCATATTAGAAAACAAAAATCAATAGCTTCTACAACGACTATTTTACGAAATGGCACTATGACAGCGGCTTGAATGAACGGAGAATTTCGCTGCGGATCATTAGGTATCTTGAAAAACAAATGGCAAAAAGAGAAAACCTAAAACTACTTTCACTTGACAGTGGTTCGTTTTAGGTTTTGAATGGTGGGGACAACAGGACTCGAACCTGTGACCTCTTGTATGTGAAACAAGCGCTCTAACCGACTGGGCTATGCCCCCGCGGGGAGATTGCTCTCCTCGTAATTTTAGTTCTTGTACGCTCTCTTGCGCGCGGCTTCCGCCTTCTTCTTGCGCTTGACGCTGGGCTTCTCGTAAGCCTCTTTCTTGCGGAGGTCACCGATGATGCCGTCGCGGGCGCACTTTCTTTTGAAACGACGGATTGCGTTGTCGAGAGACTCGTTTTCGCCGACTCTGACTGTAGACATATCTTCACCTCCTTTTTTTCGCAAGTGATATTTATTATACACACCGCGCGGTGTTTGTCAAGGAAATAGCGGCACAAGCGCGGCAAAATCGCAAAACGCGTCTTCCGACGGAAATCCCGCCGCCGTGGCGACGGGCGGGAGTGCGCAAAACGGCTCCGTCGCACTACGCTCCGCTCTCCTCAAACGCCGCGGAATCGGCGCTCAAGTCGCGTCAATGTGACCGAGTGACCGCCGCCCTCGCAAAACCGTCAACCCATTCTGTCGGCGAGCTGACCTCCTCCGAGAATGTGGATGTGCAGATGTTCGACGGACTGGCAGGCGTCCTTGCCCTTGTTGGACACGAGACGGAAGCCGCCGGACAGACCGAGTTTGTCGGTCATTGCGGACAGTTTCTTGAGACAACGGGCGAGGGTCGCCGCCTGCGCTTCGGACATCTCAATGATGTTTGCGTAGTGCTCTTTGGGGAGCAGAAGCAGGTGCACGGGAGCCTGCGGGGAGATGTCCTTGATGATGACCATATCGTCGTCCTCGTAAAGCCTGGTCGAGGGAATGTCGCCTTTGATTATCTTGCAGAAAATGCAGTCGTCCATAATGAAAACTCCTTTGCGCTGTGCGCACCGATATGATATCACCGCAACCGCCGTCGTTCAAGCGGCGCGGCGAAATTGCGAAAGGCAATTTGATTGCGCGCCCCTTCCGTCGCTCGACGGCGCGTCCGAGGAAGGGGCGCGGCAAAACGGGAACCCTGCAAACTTCCTACACCCGCACGCCGTCGCCGTAGAGCGCGGTGGGGGTGACGACGGACAGCGTGTTGTGCCCGCCCACCGAGGAGTAGACCTTGACATAATTGGGCGTATGCCCGCACCACATTCCATCCTCTTTCGACTCAAAAAGCACTTCAGCGGGTTTTCCGAGCTGTTTAAGCCTGAAATCGGCGGAAAGTTCCCTTTTTACCTCAGACATACTCTGCTGTCTCGCCGCGACGGTTTCGGGCGGCAAAACGCGCATTTTCCCTGCCGCCGTGCCCTTGCGCGAGGAATACGGAAAGACATGAATGTCAGCGAATTTTACCGTGTCGCGGCAGAAAGCGCGACTGTTCTCGAATGCCTGTTCGGTCTCGGTGGGGAAACCGACTATGACATCGGTGGTCAGCGCGGCTTCGGGGAAATAGCGGCGTATGAGCGCGACTTTTTCGGCGTACTGCTCCGCGGTGTAATGGCGGTTCATTGCCGCAAGCACGCCGTCGTCTCCGCTCTGCAACGAAAGATGAAAGTGCGGGCAGAATTTCCTGAGTCCCGCCGCCGCTTCGAGGAATTTTTCGTCTATGACGCCCGCCTCCAAAGACCCGAGGCGCACTCTCAGCGGAGTGCTCTGCAACGCAGTCAGCAACGCGGCAAGCGAAGTGCCGATGTCGTTGCCGTACGCCGAAAGGTTTATTCCCGTGAGCACTATTTCGTTGCAGTCCACTTCCGCGGCGCGCACCTCGGCGAGCACGCCGGACAAACTGCGGGAGCGCGACCTGCCGCGCAGGTACGGCACAAGGCAATAGGAACAGAAATTGTTGCAGCCGTCCTGAATCTTGATGAATCGGCGCGTGCGGGATGTGAGCGGGAAACCGTCCTCTTCGTATCTCCCCGCGGTGGCGAAATCGGAAGAAACAATCTTGTCGAATCCGCCCTCTTCCCTGCCCGAATATCTGGCGACCAGTTTGCGGGCGAGGTCGGACTTGCCCTTGGTGCCGCTGATGAACTTTACTCCGTCGCGCGCGAACTGCGCGAAATTGTTCTGCGAAGCGCACCCGCATACATAAATCTCCGCGGCGGCGTTGATTCTCATAATCTTGCCGACTGTCTGACGGGATTTTCTTTCGGCTTCTGCGGTGACGGCGCAGGTGTCGATTATGTAGACATCGGCGGGCACAAGCCCTTCGTGCACGGTAAAACCGCCGTCGGCAAGCACCGCCGCCATAACATCGGAATCGTACTGGTTGACCTTACACCCCAGGGTGTAAACGGCAATGACGGGCTTAGTCATAATCGAGTTCTCCCATTGCGGCGAGCGCAAACGCGCAGGCAACGATGTCGGCGGTCTCGGCACGGAGAATACGCCTGCCGAGCGTGACCGCAACCGCTCCCGACTCCGCGGCTTTTGCCGCCTCGTCCTCCGTGAATCCGCCTTCGCTGCCCACCACGAGCGCGAACTTTCCGCCCTCGGGCGCAACGGCGGCAAGCGGACGACGGCGTTCGTTTTCGTAACAGAAATACACGGCGTCGTACTGCGCGAAATCCTGCGTCATCTCGTCGAACGACACGGGCTCGCACACCTCGGACAGGAACACCGAGCCACATTGTTTTGCCGCTTCGAGCGCTATTCTGTTGCCGCGTTCGGCGTTGAAAGCCGTCTCGTCCGTGCGGGAAGAATAAAAAGGAACAATCCTGTCCACGCCGAGTTCGACGGCGTGCCGCACCACGAAGTCAAGATTTTTGTTCTTGAGTATGCCGCAATACAGCGTGAGATGTTTGTCGCGTCTGTCCGCTTTTTTCGCCTCCAGCGTGCGCATTGTGACGGTATCGCGGGCAATGTCGGTTATCTCCGCCACTATCTCGGTGCCGTCGCCTGTGCAGACAATCGCCTTGAAACCCTTTTTCATTCTGAGAACGCGCGTGATGTGCTCGGCTTCGCCGCCGCGGACAGTGATTGTGCCGTCGGGGGCGACATCGGTGGGCGCGACGAAAAATCTTCTCAGTTCCATATCAACGCCTCCCCAGCACGAAAGCACACCAGTCGCCGTGCACGGCGCGTTTCTCGACTGCAAAACCGCACTCCGAAAACGCCTCTTCCACCTCGTCGGCGCGCGGCACTATTATGCCAGACACCACGAGTTTGCCGCCCGCGTTCAGATGATCGCCGACGAGCGGCGCGAAACGCATGAGTATGTCGGCGGTCAGATTTGCGAGAATGAGGTCGGCTTTTATATCTTTCTCGAGCAGGTCCGCCTGCTCCACGACGCAATCCACACCGTTGAGTTCGGCGTTCTTTTCCGCCGCTTCGACGGCCTGCGGGTCGAGGTCGCACATATACACGGACTTCGCCCCCGAAAGCGCCGCGGCGATACCGAGTATGCCGCTGCCGCACCCCACATCGACGACGCTCCTGCCCTCGGGCGACGCGAGGTCGAGACACATCCTCGTCGTCTCGTGCTCGCCAGTGCCGAACGCCATTCCGGGGTCCAGCCGCATGACGCGCTCCCCTGCCGCGGGGGTGTAGTCTATCCATGTGGGCACGACGGTTATGCGGTCGGCGACAATGGGCTTGTAATACTTCTTCCATTCGTTTGCCCAATCGGCGTCGTCGAGCGTGACGACGGTGATTTCTCCGAAGCGCACGCCCGTCTCTTTCATGCCGTCCAGCCGCTTTTCAAGTGCGGGCAGGAAAACGCGGTCGTCCCCGTCCACCACCGCGGACACCCTGACCGTACCGTCTGCCGCAAAGGCGTTTTCGTCGACATAATCCCAGATGACATCGGATTTCAGAAGCGACGCGAAGTCCTCGCGGTCGAGAATTTCCACGCCGTCCGCGCCCGCGTCGAACATTGCGGACGAGACGATTTCGGCGTTGTCGTGGTCGGTGATTACGGTGATTTTCTTGAGTTTCATAGACAAAATAAACGGTTTATGCCCACAAAGTACGGACATAAACCGTCTTTTCAGTTCTTATCCTTGTATTCCTTCTTCCGCGGGAATTGCTTGAGGTCGAAGTCGGCGTCGAGTTTGCGAAGCAAATCTTTCTGCTCTCTCGTAAGGCTCTTCGGCACCTCGACGATGACCTTGATATACAGGTCGCCGCTGTCGGAAGAACGCAGTTTCTTTATGCCGCCGCCCTTGATTTTGAACACCGTGCCGCTCTGCGTTCCCTCGGGAATCTTGAGCTCCTGCGTGTTCTTGAGGGTGGGCACCATAACCGTGCAACCGAGAGCCGCTTCGGCAATGGTGAGCGGAAGTTCGAGTTGCAGGTCGCTGCCGTTGCGCTTGAAAAGTTTGTGAGGACGGACGGATATCTCGACGACCAGCGACCCGCGCTCGCCGCCGTTTCTGCCCGCATTGCCCTCGCCCGTGTAGGTTATCGTCTGACCGCTGTCAATGCCCGAAGGTATGTTGACGGTGATTTCCCTCGACTTCTCCGTCACGCCCGCTCCGCCACAGGTCTTGCAGGGGTCGGTGACGATTTTGCCCTTGCCCTTGCAGACGGGACAGACGCCCGTCGTGGCGAACTGTCCGAAGGGGGTGTTCTGCGTATGAGTGACCTGTCCCGTGCCTCGGCAGTTGGAACACACTTTGGTGCCCGTGCCGGGTTTCGCGCCCGTGCCGTTGCAGTCGGAACAAACTTCCGTGCGTCTCACCGACACTTTTTTCTGCACGCCGAAAGCCGCTTCCTCGAAGGTGAGCGTCATCCTGACGCGGATGTCCGCGCCGCGCTGCGGCGCATTGCCGCGCGCACCCGACGACGACCGTCCTCCGCCGAAGCCGCTGAAAATGGTGGAGAAGATGTCGTCCATGTCGAAACCGAATCCGCCGCCGCTCCGTCCCGCGCCGCCGAATCCGCCGAATCCGCCGAAGCCCGCGCCTCCGCCCTGCCCGCCCATGGGACCGTTCTCGTCGCCGTAGGCGTCGAACGCCGCGCGTTTGTCGGGGTCGGAAAGCACGCTGTAGGCGTGATTGATTTCCTTGAACTTCTCTTCCGCCGCCTTCTTCTCCGCTTCGGTCGCGGTGGAATAGAGGTCGGGGTGATATTTTTTGGCGAGTTTGCGGTAGGCGGATTTGATTTCCTCGTCGGAAGCCGTCTTGCTCACGCCCAGCAAACCGTAATAGTCCTTTGCCATATATGTACAGTCCTCGGGCGCACCCCGCAGGGCGCGCCCTCAAATGTCGCGTTTATTCTCCGTCGTCAGTCTTCCCAACCGCCTTCGGGAGGTGTCATGTTGTCGTCGTCGACGGTGCCGTTCTTGGCGCCGTCCGCCGCGCCGCCGTTGTTGTACGCGCTCGGGTCGAAGCCCGCCTTGCGCAGGTCTTCTTCCGCCGCCTGCGGGTTCTCCTGATAGAACTTGGTGAAGATGGGGTCGGACACCTTGCCGAGTTTTTCGGCGACCGCCGTAACATCGGCTTCCGTCTCCGCCTTCTCAAGCCCTTCGTGCGCTTCCTTGATGGCGTCCTCGAGGGCTTTCTTGTCGTCCTCGGAAATCTTGTCGCCGTGCTCTTTCAGTGTCTTTTCGACGGCGAACACCAGCTGCTCGGTGCCGTTCTTGGCGTCGACGAACTTCTTTCTCTTCTCGTCCTCTTCGGCGTACTTCTCGGCGTCCTTGATTGCCGCTTCGATGTCGCTCTCGGAGAGGTTGCTCGACGCGGTGATGGTGATGGACTGCGACTTGTTAGTGCCCTTGTCCATAGCCTTGACGGACACTATGCCGTTGGCGTCGATGTCGAAGGTGACTTCGATCTGCGGGATTCCGCGGGGCGCGGGGGCAATGCCCGTGAGCTCGAATCTGCCGAGGGTCTTGTTGTCCCGTGCGAACTTTCTCTCGCCCTGCAACACATGGATGTCGACGGAGGTCTGGTTGTCCGCCGCGGTGGAGAACACCTGCGACTTGCTGGTCGGAATGGTGGTGTTGCGGTCGATGAGTTTGGTGAACACGCCGCCGAGGGTCTCGATACCGAGAGACAGCGGGGTGACATCGAGCAGCAACATATCCTTGACTTCGCCGGCGAGCACGCCTGCCTGAATGGCGGCGCCGATTGCCACACATTCGTCGGGGTTGATGCCCTTGTAGGGATCCTTGCCCGTCAGTTTCTTGACGGCGTCGTACACGGCGGGAATACGGGTGGAGCCGCCGACCATGATGACCTTGGCGATGTCGTTCACGGTGAGACCCGCGTCCTTGAGCGCCTGCTCGGTCGGGATGACCGTCTTTCTCACGAGGTCCTCGGTGAGGGCGTCGAACTTGGCTCTGGTCAATTCGAGGTCGAGGTGCTTGGGCGCGCCGTTCGCCATGGTGATGAACGGCAACGAAATCTTGGTCTTGGTGACGCCGGAGAGGTCGATTTTGGCTTTCTCCGCGGCTTCCTTGATACGCTGCATTGCCATCTTGTCGGCGGAAAGGTCGATGCCTTCGGCGGATTTGAACTCGGAGACAATCCAGTCCATAATGCGCTTGTCGAAATCGTCGCCGCCGAGGCGGTTGTTGCCCGAGGTCGCCAGCACTTCGAAAACGCCGTCGCCCAGTTCCAGCACGGACACATCGAATGTGCCGCCGCCGAGGTCGAAGATGAGCACTTTCTGCTGTTTGTTCTCGTCCTTGTCCACGCCGTAAGCCAGCGCCGCCGCCGTGGGTTCGTTGATGATACGCTTGACATCGAGTCCGGCAATCCTGCCCGCGTCCTTGGTCGCCTGACGCTGCGCATCGCTGAAATATGCGGGCACGGTGATGACGGCTTCGGTGATCTTCTCACCCAGATACTTTTCCGCGTCGTTCTTGAGTTTGGTCAGTATCATCGCGGAGATTTCCTGCGGGGTGTATTCCTTGCCTTCGATTTTGACCTTATGGTCGCTGCCCATTTCTCTCTTTATGGAAGAAACGGTGTGTTCGGGGTTGGCAACCGCCTGTC
Source organism: uncultured Clostridia bacterium (assembly GCA_944360115.1). Classification (GTDB taxonomy): domain Bacteria; phylum Bacillota; class Clostridia; order Christensenellales; family CAG-917; genus Limadaptatus. The sequence continues at coordinate 27,667 of CALVTH010000001.1, read as the reverse complement.
TCTTGGCGATGTCACCGACCAGTCTTTCGCCGTCCTTGGCAAACGCCACGACGGACGGAGTTGTACGCGCGCCTTCGGCGTTGGGGATGACGACGGGTTCGCCGCCTTCCATAACCGCCACGCACGAGTTGGTTGTTCCGAGGTCTATTCCTATGATTTTTCCCATAATCGTTGCTCCTTGTTTTATAAAATTCGCACCGCTTTCGCGGTTGTTTTCAACATCCTACCTTGACGCTCGCGGGGCGCAGAACCTTTCCGTCCAGTTTGTAGCCCTTCGCAAGCACCTCGACGACCTTGCCCGCCATGGACTCGTCGCCGTTCACTCTCTCCACCGCCGTCATGAACGCGGGGTCGAAGTCGGCGTCGTCCGCCGCAATCTCTTCGAGCCCGAACGCCGACAGCGCGTCGAGCAGTTGCCTCTCCATCATATTGAAGCCCGTGAGATTGGCTTCGTCGGTGATGTACTTCCTCGCCAGCGCACAGTTGTCGAGCACTCCGAGAAGTTTCTCTATGACCATCGACTTGCCGAGGGCTTTCATCTCTTCGGCAAGCGCGGCGTTGCGCTTGCGGTAATTGTCAAAGTCCGCCTGCAGTCTGAGCGTCAGGTTGCGCGCCGAGGTCGTCTCCGCCATAAGCGCGCCTATCCTCTCCTCCAGCGCTTCGATGTACTTGTCGTCGCCCATCGCCTCGCGGTCGAGTTCGGTCTGTTCGCCGTTCTCTTTGTCGGACTTTATGTTCTCTTCCGCCTTTTCGGTGCGGTTGTCTTTGATGTCTTTATTTTTCATCGCTGTCGTCCTTTCTGTCGTCGTCCGTGCCGAGCACCGTGCTCAGCGTCTTTTTCATATAATCCAGCACGCCGATGACCTTCTTGTAATCCATTCTTTCGGGGCCGATGACGCCCGCTCTGCCCACCACCTCGTCGCCGACTTTGTACGACGCCGTGATGATGGCGCATTTGTCCACGCCGCTGTCCTCCTTGCCGATACGCACCGAAAACTCGATGCTGTCCTCGGCGTCCTCGAGCAATTCGCTCATGCTGCCGCGGTCGGAAATGACGGAAAGGAAATTCTTTGCGTCCGCCACATCGTATTCGGGATAATCGAGCATCTTGAGCGCGCCTTCCACCGCGAGGTCGTCGGAATGTTCGGCAACATAACTGCGTATGATTGCCAGCACCGTGTCGAATATATCGCGGAAATCCCCGATTTGCTCGGCTATTTCCGCGTCGGCGTCAACGCCCGCAAGTTCGTCCGCGCTCCTTCCGCAGAACACCTTGTTGAGCACCTCCGACGCCGATTCCACATATTCGCGCTTGAGGTCGCAGTCGACATCTATGGTCTTGTCGGCGATGATACCCGCGTCGGTGACGATGAGAACCAGCGCCTTCCCGCCTTTGAGCGGCACCAGCTTTATCTCCTCGATGACGGGCGAAGAATGACTGCTGACGAAAAAGGAAGTGTAGTTGGTCACATCGCTGATTATGCGCGCCGCCCTCTTGCTGAGGTCGCCCACTTCGTCCAGCCTTTCCTCGAAACGGCTTCTGATAAACGCCGTCTCCGCGTCGGTGAGAGCGCCGCCCTCGGTCTCCGCGTCAAGGTCGCCCACATACAACTTGTACGCCGCCTTGAGAGGCACTCGTCCCGCCGAAGTGTGCGGCTGCGCTATGTAGCCGAGCGCTTCGAGCGCGCTGAGTTCCGCACGGATGGTTGCCGAACTGACTTCGGGAAGATAACGCGACTGAATGTCGGCGCTTGAGACGGGCTGCCCCGTCGCGATGTATGTCTCGACAAGCGCTCGCACAATCCTTCTTTTTCTTTCGCTCAGCTCCTTGCTCATCTCCGCCTCCGAGTGCCCGTGCCCGTTTTGCGGTTGCTAGCACTCTCAACACTTGACTGCTAACAGTATATTTTTCCGTCTGCCAAATGTCAATAGTTTACGCAAACTTTTTTCAAATATTTTCGCGGGCGCGTGTAAAATCTTAATTAAAGCGGGCGTGCACGCTCGAGGCGCGCCCGCTGTGCACGCACATACCTGCACAAAGGCGGCGGATACAGGATACAAATCGTCGTGTTTCCCGCGATTTTCGCTCCCGCAGGGATTGCCGCCGTATTGACTGCCCCGCGTTTTCTGCTACAATCAAACTCGGAGGAACCGATATGGAAAAAAGACCCGTCGTGCCGCTCAACTGCTTTTTCAAAGGGAGTTACAATCCCGCCTACGAAGCCGAGATAAGAAAAGGCAAAGAAAAGTGCTACCGCTACAACGCACTATCACCCAACGACACCGAAGAGCAACGCGAAATACTCTCTTCTTTGCTGGGAAAAATGGGAGAAGAGGTCATCATCGTGCCACCGTTCTGGTGCGATTTCGGATATAACATAGAAGTGGGCAGCCGCTTTTACGCCAATCACAATTTCATAGTGCAGGACGGCGCAAAGGTCACTTTCGGCGACAATGTTTTTATCGCGCCCAATTGCACAATTACAACGGCGGAGCACGCAATAGACCCGCAAATGCGCGCCGAAGGAACCGAAATATCAAAACCCGTTACGGTGGGCAACAATGTATGGATAGGCGTGGGCGCAACCGTGCTTGCGGGGGTAACAATCGGCGACAATTCCGTCATCGGTGCGGGAAGCGTGGTGACGAAAGACATCCCCGCAAATGTCGTGGCTGTGGGAGTGCCCTGTCGCGTCCTGCGTGAAATCACCGAAGCCGACCGCCACACCTACCCGTACTACGACGGCGAATACTGAAACGCACATGCACCCCGACCGACTCGTGGCTGACATTCGTCGCGCACTTCCCTCTTTGCTCGCGCTATCACGCCGGGGCGGGCAAACAGTTCTTATGGACTGTTTGCTTTTCCGCCCGTTCGACCCCCGCCACCTTACAGCGCATAACAACACAATTCCCCGCAGGGAAAATCCCGCGGGGGTTACTTGCAGTCTGCGCGCCCAAACCGAGCAGAAGGGTTGCAGATTGCGTCCTTACGAGTGCGGGGACGAGGGCGCATACCGCGGTAGTATGTAACCGAAGTCCACGACACGAAGAAAGGGCGCAAGATGCGCCCTTATCCTCGGTTTGGTGCCGGTGGACTTTGTACAGGCAAAGTCCACCTACTGTCGCTCGCAAGAACATCTTTTGCAAAGCGTTCTTGCCTCGCTGGTGCCGGTGGTGGGGGTCGCTCCGCACTCGCTATGTGATTTTACCACGCTCCGCTTGGGGCTGACATCCGTCGCGCACTTCCCTCTTTGCTCGCGCTATCACGCCGGGGCGGGCAAACAGTTCTTATGGACTGTTTGCTTTTCCGCCCGTTCGACCCCCGCCACCTTACAGCGCATAACAACACAATTCCCCGCAGGGAAAATCCCGCGGGGGTTACTTGCAGTCTGCGCGCCCAAACCGAGCAGAAGGGTTGCAGATTGCGTCCTTACGAGTGCGGGGACGAGGGCGCATACCGCGGTAGTATGTAACCGAAGTCCACGACACGAAGAAAGGGCGCAAGATGCGCCCTTATCCTCGGTTTGGTGCCGGTGGACTTTGTACAGGCAAAGTCCACCTACTGTCGCTCGCAAGAACATCTTTTGCAAAGCGTTCTTGCCTCGCTGGTGCCGGTGGTGGGGGTCGAACCCACACGGTGTCACCACCTTGGGATTTTAAGTCCCATGCGTCTGCCATTTCGCCACACCGGCAATCAAAAAGGCGGTATCACAGGATACCGCCCTTTTTGGAGGCACCATCCGGATTTGAACCGGAGAATCAGGGTTTTGCAGACCCTTGCCTTACCACTTGGCTATGGTGCCGCGTCATACTCGGGGTCGTCTCCCGACTGCGCTATAACAATATATCAAACGCTTTTGCTTTTGGCAACCGATTTACAAAAATTGACTTGTCGCGCGGTTATTTCTTTCGCCTTGCCAGCGCAAGCGCGAAATCGGCAAGCGCGTCGCCGCACGCCAGCCCGCGCGCCGCGGTCACCGCCCTGTCCGTGCTCTCCGCAAGCAGTTCACGCACTCTGCCCTCGCCCGCGACCGCCGCCACGGAATTCTGTTCGCCGAGGTCGAGAAGGTCGTCGGCAAGCTGGAAGGCAAGCCCGAGCGCGTCGGCGTACTCTTCCGCCCTCTCCATGCACTCGCGGTTGCCGCCCGCGACGGTTGCGCCCGCAAGAAACGCCGCGCGTATGAGCGCGCCCGTCTTCAGGGCGTACATCGACAGAAACTCCTCTTCGGTTTTCGCACCGCGCAAATCCTCTGCCTGTCCCGCCGCCATTGCGTACGCGCCGCGCATAATGAAAGTTGCCGCGCGCGCGAATCTGTCGCCGTATTTAGCCGCCCCTTCCGCGAGCACGACTCCCGCAAGCGTGAGCAGCGCGTCTCCCGCCAGAATGGCGTTCGCCTCTCCGAATTGTCTGTGCACGGTGGGTCTGCCGCGCCTGTAATCGTCGTTGTCCATTGCGGGGAGGTCGTCGTGCACCAGCGAATAACTGTGCACCAGTTCCACCGCCGCGGCAAGTTCGAGCACTTCGTCGAGGGGCATTTCGCCGCCCGCCGCCTCAGCGCCCATACGCACGAGGTGCGGACGCACGCGTTTGCCGCCGCCGAAACAGGCGTAGAATTCGGCCTCGTCAAGCACTCCGCCCGTCGCGCCGCGTTTCAGCGTCTCTTTCAGCCGCTCTTCGAATAATGCGGCGAACCGGCTTTCACTCGGCGTCAATGTCGAACTCCTCCGTAATCTTGTTGAGGTCGTCGACGAGCAGTCGGAGTTTGCCCTTCTCTTTTTTCAGTTCGTCCATACACGCCTTGCTGAGCGCAATGCCGCGTTCGAACGCCGCCACCGCCTCGTCGAGGGGCACATCGCCCTCGAGTTTTCTGACAATAGCCTCGAGTTCGGCAAGATTTTCCTCAAACTTCTTCACGCTTTTTCCGTCGCTTTTCTCAGCCATAAATCCTCCGCGCCGAAAGGTGCGCTCACGCGCCCGCTCCGTTCGGCCTGCCGTCGTCGGCAATGATTTCTTTCACGCTCGCCCTGACCGTGCCGTCCGCGCCGCGCGCCTCTATCTCGTCGCCCGCCCTGAGCGAACGCACCGAAGTCACCGTCGCTCCCGCCGCGCGCACGCTGAAATAACCGCGGGCGAGAATTTTGAGCGGACTGAGGGCGTCCAGCATACCGACGGCCTTTTCCGCTCTGCCCGTCGCCGCCTGCGCCTTCTGCTCCGCGAGAGCATGGGCGCGCTCGACAAGCCTGCGCACCCCGTTCATACGCCTGTCGTACAGCGAAGCCGCGTCCGCGCTGACCTTTATGCACGCCGCGCGCAGGCGGTTGCGCTTGCCCGAATACATCGTGCGCACCGAACGGAGCATACGCTCGTCCGCTCTTTTCAGCGAATCGACGAGCGCGTAATAATCGTACGCCACCAGTTCGCCCGCCGCGGTGGGCGTCGCCGCGCGCGCGTCCGCCACGAAATCGAGCAGGGAAAAATCCGTCTCGTGTCCGATTGCGGAGACCACCGGGGTTTTCATCGCAAATACGGTGCGGACGAGTTCCTCGTCGTAGAACGGCGCGAGGTCCTCGAGAGAACCGCCGCCGCGCGCCACGATGATGACATCGTAGCCCAGTCCGTCCACCCTTTTTAGCACGGACGAAATCTCGTGAGCCGCGCCCTCGCCCTGCACTCTCACATCGCGCACGGTTATGTCGACCAGCGGATTTTTCCTGCGCACGGTGGTGACGATGTCTCGTATGACCGCGCCCGTCTTTGAAGTCACCACGAGAATGTCGCTCGCGTAGGCGGGCACGGGCTTTTTGTATTTAGCGTCGAAAAGTCCCTCCGCCTCGAGTTGCTTTTTGAGCCGCTCGAAAGCCAGAGCCAGCGCGCCCGCACCCACGGGGGTTATCGTGTTGGCGACAAGGGAAAGTTTGCCTTTTTTCTGATAGAAATCCAACCCGCCGCGCAGCACCACGCTCTCGCCGTCCTTGGGGCGATAGGTGCGGGCAACGCCGAAACAGGTGCAGGCGATTTCCGCCTTTTCGTCTTTCAGGGTAAAGTAGGCGTGACCGTTGACCACCCTTATTCCCGACACCTCGCCGAACACCTCCAGCCCGTGAAAAAGCGGCGACTCGAAGCACCCGCCTATTGTGGCGTTGAGTTCAGTCACGGTAATGGTTTTGTCGGAAAACAGGTTTTGCATTGCGTTTACAACGGATAAAACGGCGTTTTTGAAATCAGACCCGCCGCGTCACTTGACGAATTTTGCCAGCACGCCGTTGACGAACGCGCCGGATTTCTCCGCGCCGTATTTCTTGGCGAGAGACACCGCTTCGTTGATAACGACGCGGGCGGGAGTGTCGCCTTTTTCAAGTTCGTAAAGCGCGACGACCATGACCGTGAGGTCGGGACGGTACACCCTGTCCACGGTGTACCGCTCCAGTTTGGCGGCGATTTTGCCTTTGAGTTCTTCAAAGGAAGCCGTCACGCCGTAGTAGGTGTCGCGGATGAACTTTCTGTCCTCGTCCTCCAGCTCGGCGTCGGACAGCAAAAGAGCGAGCGTATCCTCGTTGCGCTCGCCGACGAAGGTGTATTCGAACACCAGTTTGAAAACATACTCTCTGCTGACGCGTCTCATATATCAAGGGAAAATGACGCTCATCACCTGCACATTCACGCTGTGCACGCGGAAGCGCGTCGCGCTTTCTATTTCGTTCTTGACTTTCTGTTGCACTTCGGCGACGGCGGCGGGAACGCGGTAGCCGTAATTGATGTTGACGAAAAGGTCCACCGTCACCTTGTCGTTGGGGAGAAAATACACGGAAACGCCGCCGCCCCTTATGGGCTTTTTGGACTGGTCGCCCGAGCGCAGCACTTCCACCCCCTCGATTTCCGAGGCGGCGTCCGACGCCAGAGTCATAATGACATCTGAGAACACCGACATATTGTCCGATTTGCTTTCTTTAGCCATAGCGTGATTATAGCATACGCCGCGCGCGTGTGCAAGCGCCGCAAGTAATTTGTGCGGCACGGGTCATCGCGCACGACGGATATGCCCGACAATGCCGCAACCGACCCGTCGTCGCGCCGCGCCGCCGTCCGCAACACAAGAAAAAGGGAGTGCGCGCGCACTCCCTCTTTCCCTCTCCCCTGCCTCTCAGGCGTAGGGTATGATTTTGACATCCGACGCCTTGAAAGTCGTCTCAGTCTGAATTATGTCGCATATCTGCATACGCTGTTGGTCGGTGACCTCGCCCGCGCCGACGACAACATTGACGCCGTCCTCGCTCATCGTCACAATGGCGTCCTCGAAGCCCTTGGCCTTGACGAGCGCTTCGAGACGGAGTTCGGTCTCCATACGCTCCACAAGCCCGAGTTTCTGTTGCTCGGCTTCCGCCTTGGCTTCCGCGGAGCTGGTCTCGGAGGTCATGATGGCGTCGAGATAGAGGAATTCCGACTCGCGGGTGGCGTCACGGTCACTGCGGTAGGAAGCGAAGAATGTTTCCGTGACCGTGGCTTCGCCGCCGGGGTCCGAATTGAGCAGCTTGTCGTTGAGCGCCCAGTTGAGCACGCCCGTGGCGACGAGGAGAGCCACCATAACGGACAGAACGATGATTTTTTTGGTTCTTGCTTTTATTTTCATATTGTCCTCCCGAAAGGTTATTTCATTGTGTAGACATCGACGATTTGTCTGTCGACGCCGAGGGCTGTGGTGGTTGCGGCAAGCAGTCTGAGCATAACCGTAATGTCGTCTGCGCCTTCGGCGATGACGAGCACTCCGACGATTCGGTCGTCGCCGTCGCGCGTAATCATCGTCTGCACCCTGCCCGCGCCCTCGATACCGCCGAGCACGGCGGCGAGTCGCGTTTCTTCTTCGTCCATAGAGGAGACCTCGGTATCCTCGCGCGCCGTCGTCTCTCGGACGCCCGCCGCCACGGTAGAATATATGAGGAGAGCGACGGCGATTATGAATATCACGGCGATGACGCGGATGTTTTTTACGCTCCTGAGCCGCCTGAACCAAGCGGCGCCCGTGACCTTCGCCGTCACGCTTTTCTTCCTCTCGTCACTGACTTCCACCTGTCCCCTCCTTCACATAATTCACCTCCACGGCGACGCGTTCGGGGTCGGCGTTCAGCCTTTCGGCGGCGACCTCGCGCACCCTTGCTATATGTGTATTCTCCTCTTCCGCTTCGAGAACCGAAAGATGCAAAACGATGTTGCATTTTACAATATCTGACATTTTATCCGACGAAACGACAACTTTAACATCGGCTTCGTAGCCTTCGGCGGCGAGCGCGTCACGCACGCGGGCGGCGTGCGCGTCGCCGTATTCCCCCGCCGTGACGGCAAGAAATCCGCTGTCGGCGACAATGCCCGACGACTCGGGGCTCCATTCTCTGAGCTGCTTCACGACGGACGGCAACGGCGCTGCGACGGCGAACACCACAAGCAACGAAAACGCCCCTTTCACATACTTGCCCGCCTGCCCGTCGGGGAGCAGGATTTCTATCAGCACCCCGAGACACACAACGCCCGTTATGCCCAGTATCCACGCGCCCATTTCACACCCCCGGATTGAAGCTGCCTATAATCAACATAAGCAGTACGAAAAACATAAACCCCACCCCCGCAAGCGCGGTCACAAGAAGGGACATCGAGTCGGCGAGCGAAGCCGTCATTCCCGACACGCGTTTGTCGCCGAGCGGCTCGGTCACCGCCGCCGTCAGCCGCAGTCCCAGCGTGAAAACGGCGACCTGCAACAACGGATACAGCACTACGGCAAGCAACACGACGACTCCCGTCGCGCCCACGGCGTTCTTGACCAGCACCAGCGAAGCCGTCAGCAAATCGAAGCCGTCGGATAGATAACCGCCGAGTATGGGCACATAACTCGACACGGCGAATTTTGCGGCGTTGAAACTCAGCCTGTCTATCACGCCGCCCGTTATGCCCTGCGCGGTGAGAAACGCCCCGTACAATCCGAACACAATGCCGATGAACCACCCCGCCCCGGACTTGAACAGTTTGGACAGTTTGCTCAGTCGCACATTCTCGGAGATGTTGCCGACGACGGAAAAGACTATCGTCGCCACGAACGCGGGCACGATCACCGTGCCGATTACGGCTATCACCGTCCCCGACAGCACGCCCATAAAGGGCTGATACACCGCCGCGCCGCTCGTCCCGCCCACCGCCGCAAGCAGGGTGAGCAACACGGGAAAGACGGCTTCCGAAAAGGACGACAACGCTTCCACGGTCTCCGTCACCGTGCCGATTATCTTCACCGCGCCCGTCAGCAGCACCACCACGACGACGGAATAGCACACGATGTGCACCACATTGTCCGTGGAGCGGTTGGGAAAGCCCGATGTCAGACCCGTCAGCATGCTTTTGAGCAGACACACGACAATCACCGTGACGAAGGACGGCAGAAATCCGAGCAGGCTGTCGGCGAGCATATCTCCCGCCGCCGCCGTGAACCTGCCGAAAAAGTCGCCCGCGCTCCCCTCCGTGAACGCTTTGAGCATGGCGTCCAGACCGTCGCCGCCGAGGGCTTCCCGCTCGTCGTCGCCGAGCGACTCCAGAAAATCGCGGAATAAATCGAGGTCGAGCCGCTCTATCGCCGAATCCACTCCGTCGGCGAGTTCTTTCTCTATCTCTTCGGCGGTCGCTCCGTCGTCCGCATACGCCACGCCCCCGCCGAACACCGCGGACAAAGCCAGCGCGAGCACGAGCAACCCCGCCGCCCACAACGCCGCTTTCAGCAGCATTTTCAGCCGCCTTTTGCTTCCCGTCGCCGCTTTGCGCCCGCCCTCGGGCGCAAAGCCGACACCCGCAAGATCACAGAGCATCCGCCAGACCTCCCACCACATCGACGAGCGCGGTGACGATTGATATGCTCATAAGGAAAATCACCACTTTGCCGCCGAATTGCAGTTTGCGCGCAATGGAAGCGCACCCCGCGTCCTCGGCAATCGACGCGCTGTATTCCGTGAGATACCCCACGCCTATGATTTTAAGGACGGCGGAAAACACGGCGTCGTCCACTCCGCTCTTCCTCACCAGTTCGTCGAAGGACAACAGCACATCGCGGAGCGCGCCCATCATCGTCACCAGCATGACCACGCCCGTGGCTATGACGGCAAAGACGGCGAATTCCGACTTCGTCGTCTTGAGCAGCGACACGGCGACCACTCCGACGAGGGCTATTCCGATGAGTTTGGCGAGTATCATGCTACAGCGACAGCAAATCCTTGATAGTGTCGAAAAGCCCGCTCACCATATCGATGACGAGCACGATGACGACGATGAGTCCTGCGAGCGTGGCGAACTGTGCGATGTCGTCGCGGTCGCTGCGCTTGAGAATGACGCACACGATAGCCGTCAGCAAACCTATTCCGGCGATTTTCAAGATTATATCCGTACCGTTCACCTCCTCAGGCGAGCATAACTATGAGCGCGATTCCGACAAGCACGGCGAGCTTGAAATACATTCCGCCCAGCCGCTTGCTCTCCTCGGCGCACGACGCGCGCTTTGCGGCGAATTCCCCCTCCGCGCGCGCAATCTCGGCAATCTGTTCCCGAAGCGCGGTCTTGCCAAGAGCCGCGAGAAAATCGGCGAACTGCTTTTTCTCGTCCTTTCTGAGGTGCGTTTCCTCGGCTTCCTCTTTAGCCGCCCCGTCCTGCGCCGCACCCCCGCGCAACTTTTCGCCGAACGCCGACACCCGCCGCGCGAACTCCCCCTTCCTGCCCTCGCAGAACTCGGATATGATTGCGGGAAGCGGCGTCTTGCGCGAGGCAATCTCGCTTTTGAGGCGCGCGGCAAAGGCCTCCGCGTCGCGGTAGAATCTCTCCCGCTCGGCGTAATGCCGCTTGACCAGCAACCCGCCGTAACAGCAGATGAGCGCGAGCAACCCGCCCGCAATCAGCCGCGCGAAATCAGCCCCCATACAACTTCTCCGCCTGCTCCGCCGTGTATACCCCGACGACGGTGCCCGCCCGCGGGCGCGCCGATAACACGATGTAAAGTTCGGCAATCTCTTTCAGCCTGCAAAGCGCCGACGAACGGAAAACGCTCTCCACCCCCTTGCCGTGCAACGAAGCGAACACCTTGACGCCGCTGCGCACTATGTCGCACATAGCGTCCGCGTCCCGCGCGCCGAAAAGTTCGTCGGTGACGATGACCTCGGGGTTCATCGCGCGAATGGTGTTTTCGTAGGCAATGCCCTTGGGCACGCCCGTCACCACATCGCAGTCGCCAATGTCGAAGGTGGGCACACCGTCCGCCGCCGCCGCTATTTCGCCGCGCTCGTCGATGACGAGAGTCTCTCTGCTCTCCGACGCCAGTCGCGCCAGTTCGCGCAGCAATGTCGTCTTGCCCCCCGCGGGCGGCGATATGACGAGTGTGTTGCACACCTCGTCCCCGCCGAAAATCCGCCCTTTGAGACCGTCGGCGACCCCCTTTATCTGTCGGGGAATACGCACGGTGACGAAACGGATATGCTTCATATTCAGCACATCCCCGCCGTCCGTCACCCCTTCGCCCGCAACGCCTATGCGTATGCCCCGTTTCGAGAGATACCCCCGCACCAGACTGTCGCTGACCGCATACACCGAATAGTCCGAAGCCGCGGCAAGCAGCCTTTCTATGTCGTCCTCGGTGACTATGTAGGGATACCCCGACGGCATACGCGCGACGATACGCTCACCCGCCGTGCGCACGACGAGAGCCCGCCCCACGCGCATACGCAGTTCGGTGACCTCTTCCTCCGCCGCCGCGGCGCACACGGCGTCCGCCATAATTCCCGTGACCAGCCCGTCGAACATACTAAAAACTATGTCGCCCGCACCCGAAAAAACCGCCGCCCGCAAAACCCGACATTTTTCGCCGCACGGGCAACGCAAAACTCAACGGGACCGCAAAACCGCAGCGTGTGAAAACACAAAAAAAACCGCCCCGTATGTCGGAGCGGTTGTCGGTCTGTCTGCCTGCAATCAGTCCACGCCGAACAGCGCAAACGGCTTGACTTCATTCTCTCTTTACTTATGGCGCAAAACCCTATATCTAACGGGATATTTTAATAACAGACTACAAATATAAGAACGGAAAATATTGATTATTTACCACGGCTGAGCGCGATATTAGTGTTATGCACCAGTATTTAAGCGCAATATTCGGATGAAGTGCGCGAAAACTCGGAAGACGGAGTGAAAATCGATTGTTTTCTACGGCTGAGCGCGATATTTCGAATAATTTCATGCTAGTGTTTAAGCGCAATATTCGGATGAAGTGCGCGAATAGTCGAAAGACAACGATAAAAATCAGGTCGATTTCTACGGCTGAGCGCGATATTTCGAATAATTTCATGCTAGTGTTTAAGCGCAATATTCGGATGAAGTGCGCGAAAGAGCCGTCCGAGCAGACAGGAGTGTACTTTTCGTACATGACTGTTTGTGAGGACGGCTCTGACAAAGCAATTCGCCGAATAGTGCGCTTAAACCCTAGACATGTATTCGCCCGTACGCGTATCAATACGGATTGTATCGCCTTCGTTCACGAACATCGGGACTTGCAAGGAATAGCCGGTCTCGACGGTGGCGGGCTTGGTGGCGTTGGTGGCGGTGTTGCCGACAACGGCGGGCTCGCAAACCGTGATGAGCAGTTCGACGAAGTTCGGGGGTTCGACGGAGAAGGGCGCGCCCTGGAAGAATTTCATAGTGACCGCCATATTCTCCTTGACGAAGTTGAGCGCGTCCTCCACCTGGCTGTGGTTGAGGGGGATTTGCTCGTAGGTTTCGGTGTCCATGAAATAGTAGAACTCGCCGTCGTTGTAGAGATATTCCATATTCTTGGTCTCGATGTGGGCGAGGTCGAACTTTTCGGTGGGGTTGAAGGTCTTTTCGAGAACGCTGCCCGTCACGACATTCTTCATCTTGGTGCGAACGAACGCCGCGCCCTTGCCGGGCTTGACATGCTGAAAGTCGACGACGGTCATGATGTTGTTCTCATAGAGGAATGTGACGCCTTTTCTGAGGTCACCTGCCATAATCTGTGCCATAAAAATTTCTCCTGCTTTCTTCTCTTTATGTGCTCCGCAAGGCGGAGAGGTTACAGTACCGTAAGTGCGGTGGAATGACGGCTGAAAGGCGTGCCCTCTCCCACAAGCACCATATCTTCTATGCGGACGCCCATTTCGCCCGCGATGTAAATGCCTGGCTCGACGGTGACCACCTGACCCGCGGCGAGCATTTCCTCGCTCTTTGCGTTCAGCGTGGGCGGCTCGTGAATTTCCGTGCCGACACCGTGTCCCGTGCCGTGAATGTAGTTGTCGCCGAAGCCGCACTCCGCGATGTAATCGCGCGCGGCGGCGTCCACCGCCCTGCAAGCCGCGCCGTCCGCGACCGCGGCAAGCGCGCGGCGTTGCGCTTCCAGCACGACGGCATACACTTCGCGCTGTTTTTCCGACGGCTCGCCGAAGGCGACCGTACGGGTGAAATCGGCGTCGCAGCTCTCGTACACCGCGCCCATGTCCACCGTGACCAACATACCTTTCTCAAGGCGTTTGTCGGTGGGCACATGGTGCGGCTCCGCGCCGCTCTCGCCGAAAGCCACGATTGTGTCGAACGCCGTTCCGCTGCCGCCGAGACGGAGAATCTCGGCAAGCACGAGGTCGGCGATTTCCTTTTCCGTCACGCCCTCACGAAGAGCGGACAGCACGCTGTCGAACACTTCGTCCGTTATCGCGGCGGCCTTTCTCATTCTGGCGATTTCGGAAGGCGATTTGATGTTATTTTGCATAATCCACGCTTCTCACTTCGCGGATGACATTGACCTTGATTTGTCCTGGATATTCGAGCTCGTTCTCGAGTTTGTCGGCGATTTCCCTTGCGAGGAACACCGTCGCCGCGTCGTCAACCTGCTCGGGTTTGACGAGCACGCGGATTTCCCTGCCCGCCTGCACGGCGAAGGTCTGCTCCACTCCCGCGAACGACTTGGCGATGTCCTCGAGTTTCTCGATACGCTTGACATAATTCTCGAGCGACTCGCGGCGGGCGCCCGGACGCGCCGAGGATATGGCGTCCGCCGCCTGCACGAGCACGGCTTCCATTGTCTCGGGGTCGATGTCGTTGTGGTGGGCGGCAACCGCGTGTATGACTTCGCCGCTCTCCTTATAGCGTTTGCAGAGGTCGACGCCTATCTGCACATGGGTGCCTTCGACTTCGTGGTCGATTGCCTTGCCTATGTCGTGCAACAGCCCCGCGCGTTTCGCCACTTTGGGGTCTACGCCGAGTTCCTGCGCCATGAGCGACGCGAGCAGCGCCACTTCGACGGAATGTTTGAGCACATTCTGACCGTAACTGGTGCGGTATTTGAGTCTGCCGAGAATCTTGACGAGTTCGGGGTGCAGACCGTGCACACCCACCTGAAATACGGCGTCCTCGCCCGCTTCCTTTATGGAAGCGTTGACTTCGCGGCGCACCTTGTCTGCGATTTCCTCTATGCGCGCGGGATGAATTCTGCCGTCGGCGATGAGTTTCTCGAGGGTGATGCGCGCCACCTCGCGGCGCACGGGGTCGAAACTGGAAAGGGTGATGACATCGGGAGTGTCGTCGATGATGAGGTCGACGCCCGTCGCCGATTCGAGCGCGCGGATGTTTCTGCCCATACGCCCGATAATTCTGCCCTTCATTTCGTCGCTGGGCAGGGACACGACGCTGACGGTGTTCTCCGTCGCGTGGTCCGCCGCGCAACGCTGTATTGCCGTGACTATAATGTTCTGCGCCTCTTTGACGGCGTTCTCGCGCGCCTCCGCCTCAATGGCTTTCGCCTCGGCTGCCGCGCCTTTCTTGACATCCTCGAGGAGCGCGTTCTTGAGTTCCAGTTCGGCTTCCTCTTTGGTCATCCCCGCCACTCTTTCGAGTTCGCCTCGGAGAGTCTCCTGCGAACGGTTGAGCTCGTCTTCGATGCCCTTCAGCCTTTCGCGGCTTTCCTCGAGAGACTTCTGCGCCTTCTCGAGCTCCTCGGTCTTCTTGTCGAGGGTTTCTTCCTTTTTGGACAGACTGTCCTCGCGCTTGTCAAGCGCGGTCTCTTTCTGCAGCAGACGGTTGTCCGTGCGCTGCCATTCTGCTCTCTTTTCTCTGGTCTCGCGTTCAAACTCCGAACGCAATTTATTTTGTTGCTCTTTTGCCTCGAGAAGCCCGTCCTTGCGGATGGCTTTGGCTTCCAAACCCGCTTCTTCGAGGATACGCTCCGCCTCTCTCTTTGCCAGGCCTATTTTGTTTTTGGAATACGATCTATACCCGAACAGCCCCGCGGCGGTGCCCGCAACAAGCGCGGCGACCACGCCGAGAACCACTCCAACAATTTGACCGGCATCGAGTGAAGCAAGCAATAAACCCATACTGCTTGTCATTCAATGACCACTCCTTCTATTTCAATATGCGCACAATATGCGCATAGTTGTGCATTTATTATATACTGTATATTGGTATTTAGTCAAGGCGTATCTCCAACTCACGGCGGGAATTTTTCGACAAAAGAACGCCGCCCCGAAAGGCGGGGCGGCGCAATATTATGCAAAATTATTCGCGACGGCAGACCGCGGGCGCACGCCGCGTGCGCGCCGCGCCGACGCCGCGCGATGTGCGCGCGGGCGAATCACGCCATTTCGTATTTCTCGCGCACTTTGCGGTCGAGGTCGGCGGCGATTTCGGGATTGGCGCGCAGGAATTCGATGGTCTTGTCTCTGCCCTGTCCTATCTTCTCGTCGTTGTAGCTGAACCAGCTGCCGCTCTTCTGCACGAAACCGTTCTGCACGGCGAGGTCGAGTATGCACCCCAGCGAGGAAATGCCCGTGCCGTACATAATGTCGAACTCCGCCACCTTAAACGGAGGCGCGACCTTGTTCTTGACGATTTTGGCTTTGACGCGGTTGCCGATGACATCGCTGCCGTCCTTGATTGACTCCGTTTTCCTGATGTCTATGCGCACGGAAGCGTAGAATTTGAGGGCTTTGCCGCCCGTCGTCGTCTCGGCGCTGCCGTACACCACGCCCACCTTCTCGCGAAGCTGGTTGATGAAGATTATGGAGCACTTGCTCTTGGAAGTAACGGCGGTCAGTTTGCGGAGAGCCTGCGACATGAGTCGGGCCTGCAGACCGACATGACTGTCGCCCATTTCGCCGTCGATTTCCGCCTGCGGAGTGAGCGCGGCGACGGAGTCCACCACCACGACATCGATTGCGCCGCTTCTGACGAGAGTCTCGACGATGTCGAGAGCCTGCTCGCCGTTGTCGGGCTGGGATATGTAAAGGTTCTCCAGTTGCACCCCGAGACGCGCGGCATAAGAGGGGTCGAGCGCGTGCTCGGCGTCTATGAACGCCGCCGTGCCGCCCGTCTTCTGCACCTCCGCCACGATGTGCAGCGCGACGGTGGTCTTGCCCGAGGACTCGGGTCCGTAAATCTCTATGATTCTGCCCTTGGGGATACCGCCTATGCCGAGGGCGATGTCGAGGGTAAGACAGCCCGTGGAAACCGCTTCCACCTTCTGGATGTGCTCCTCGCCGAGACGCATAATCGCGCCCTTGCCGAACTGCTTCTCAATCTGCGCGAGCGCAAGTTCCAGCGAATTCCCTTTGTTGTCCTTGTCTGCCATAACAAACTCCTTTATCCGTCCGCATTGCGCGTCCGAGTGTTTTCCGTCTTTATTTCTTTTCGCACAACACGCGTTTTATCGCGCGTTTCCCGACCGATAAACAGCCGTATTGAACCTATAGTCTCAGAATGTCGCCTTTGAGATAGCGCACCAGATAGAACAGCGCGAGGTTCGCCGCCGCCGCCCTCACAGTGTTCCTGTCGCCCGAAAGGTGCCGCTCGAACACCGTTATGAAGTCGCCCGCGCCCACGCCGATATACACCAGTCCGACGGGCTTCCCTTCGTCGCCCGCGGGTCCAGCAAGCCCCGTGGTGGCAAGCCCGATGTCGACGGGCGGCTCCAGCAGTCCGCGCACCATTGCATACGCCGTCTCACGACTCACCGCGCCGTATGCTCCGAGCAACGCCTTTGGCACGCGCAGGCGGTTCATCTTGGACGCGCGGTTGTAGCACACTATGCCCTCGAAGAAATTCTCGCTTATGCCCGCCACCGAGGTCAGGCGCGAGCAGATCTCGCCGCCCGTCAGGCTTTCGGCGACGGCAAGAGTCCTGCCGTTGATTTTGAGCAGATACGCCGCAAGGTCGTGCAGACTGCGGTCGTCCGCCGAATATATCTCCTCGGCAAGCGCGTTGTACGCACGGCTTTTCACGGCGTCGAAACGCTTTTTGTCGAGGTCGCTCTTCATTGTTATGCGGGCGTCGAGACACAGCTCTTCCACCGAGAAGTCCACCCCCTGCCCCGCAAAGGGCGAGAGTCTTTCGCACACTTCGTCGGCGGTCAGACCGCACACTCGCATTATCTCTTCCGTCATTTTCTCAGGCTCACTCTCTCGTACAACGCGTCGTATTCCGAGAATGTCATCTTCATAAGTTTTCTGCCGGGATTGATTTCGTCCTCTTCGCCGAGCAATCCCGCCGCCGCTATGAGGTCGTAGACCTCGCGCGCTCTCTCGTAGCCCACGGACATCTTGCGTTCGAGAAACACCACGCTGAGACTGCCGTAGGTTATGCCTATCTTCACCGCGGGGAGCAGGGTGCCCGTAAGATAACCCTTGAATCCCACGGATTTGAAATCGGAGTCGGTCTCGGCAAGAGGGAGATAGTCTTCCCTTTCGCCGCCCTTGTCGCCCCATACCGCCGCGGCGTCGGGACGGAAATCGAAGTTGCTCCCCTTACTTTCGCCCAGCGCGCCGGCAATCTCGAAGGCGCACAACACCTTCACGGCGGTGGGATAGAACACCTTGAGTTCGCGCCGCAACGCGCTCTCGGAAAGTCTGCCCTTTTTCTCTCCCCTGACTGCCGCCGCCGCTACCAGCTCGGCGAAAGTCCTGTTTTCCCGTCTTATGCCGCTTTTCACTTTTCGGACATCGGAGCGTCCACTCCGTCGTTTGCGGAATCGTCGTCCGCATCGGAGTCCGCCGCCGCGGGCGCGGCTTCCGCGGATTTCGCGGGTTCTGCCGCAGTTGCGTCGGCAAGCACATGCTTGTTCTTTACCATATAGCGCAGCCCGGAGTACACCGTCAGCACCGCGCCGAGATAGAACACGATTTCGCCGATGTACATTATGACTTCGTGCACGCCCCCCAGAATGAGGAACGCCACTCCCACATCGAGAAGCACGGTCTTGATTTTGCCGTAGATGTCGGCGGCGAGCACAAGCCCTTTGCTTGCGGCAATCGCGCGGAAAATGCTGACCGTGAGTTCGCGGGTGAGAATGAGCCCGCCGAGCAAGGCTATCACGAGTATGTCGTAGGGGAACACGCCCGCGGGAGCAAGACTGAAATCGCGGAAGAAAACTATCAGGAACAGCATCACGACGATAACGATTTTGTCGGCAAGCGGGTCGAGGAATTTGCCGAGAGCGGACACCGTGCCCGTCTTTCTCGCTATGTGTCCGTCCACGAAATCGGTGGAGCAAAGCACGGCGAAAAGCACGCACGATGTGATGAGCAACGGCAGATAAAGCGACTCCGCCAACATTCCCGCTATGTAAAGCGCGACCGTCGGCACGATGAGCACTATTCTTGCAACCGTAATCTTAGTGGCTAATGTCATACTGTCTTTCCGATGAGGTCTATTCCGTCGGCGCCCGTGACCTCGACATTGTAATATTCGCCGATGTCCACCCTGTCGTCCGAGGTGAACAGCACCACGCTGTCGATGTCGGGGGCTTGCCTTTCGGTGCGCCCGTAGAAACATTGACGGTCGTAGTCTATGCCCTCGTAGACGACGCGGAGTATATTGCCTTTCTGTGCCGCCGCCTTGCGCGTGATGACGCCTTCCTCGACGGCGCGGAGTTCGCTCACGCGGGAGCGTATCACGGACGGAAGCAGATGACCTTTCATCCTGTCCGCGGGAGTGCCCTCTTCGCGGGAATATCCGAATATCCCCGCGAAATCTATCTCCGCTTCGGCGATGAAATCGCGCAGTTTTGCGTGCGCCTTTCTGCTTTCGCCGGGGAAACCCGATATGAACGATGTCCGCATCGTAATGCCCGCCGCCCTGACCTTGCGGACGAGTTCGCGCGTCGTCCTCTCGTCGGTGTGACGGTTCATGCGCTTCAGCACCTCGCTGTCTATGTGCTGGAGAGGTATGTCGGCATAGCGGCACACCCTGTCCGCCGTGGCGATGAACTCTATGAGTTCGTCGTCCACCATTTCGGGTTCGAGATACATCAGCCTTATCCTGTCGAATCCCAGCCCCGACAGCCCTTTCACCAGCGGAATGAGCTGAGGTTTGCCGTAGATGTCGACGCCGTACCTCGTGACATCCTGCGCGACGAGAATGAGTTCCTTCACGCCGTCGTCGGCGAGTTTTTCCGCCTCTTTCAGCAGATTTTCCCGCGTTTCGGAACGGTACTTGCCGCGTATGGACGGAATGGCGCAGTATGTACAATGGTTGGAACAGCCTTCAGCTATCTTGAGATAGGCGTAATGTCCCGGGGTGGTGACGATTCTGTCGGGATAATATGCGTCGCCGCCTGCGACGAGCCCGAATTTCTCGCCGCGCGCCGCCTTGTCGACGGCTTCGACGATGTGGTCGTAATCACCTATCCCGAGGAAGATGTCCACCTCGGGGAAACCTTGTCTGGTCTCCTCGGCAAACCGTTGAGGCAGACAACCCGTCACGGCGATTCTGAGGTCGGGACGACGCTCCTTGAGCGCGACGACGGACAGAATCTCGTCGACGGCTTCGCGCTGCGCGTCCTTGGTGAAAGCGCAGGTGTTGATTATGACGAGGTCGGCTTCGTCCTCGGAAGAAACTATCCTGTGCCCTGCCGCCGCAAGACGGGCGAGCATTTTCTCGGTGTCCACCCTGTTTTTGTCGCAACCGAGGGACACGGCGCCTATTTTCATCGGTGTTCGGGTCATCCGCGCATTACTCCTCGTCGCCTTCTCCGCCGCCGTTTTCGAGGGCGTCAAGTTCCTCTTCGGATATGCACACGCGGTGCTTCTTGGTCTCGGCGTCGTACTCTATAAGCCCCATATCCTTCATTATGTCGAAGATTTTGGCAGCCTTGGGGAAACCGAGACTGAGTTTCCTCTGCATGCTGGATATGGTTATCGGCGTCCCGTCAAGCCCCATACGCACGGCGTCGTACACCTCGGGAGGAATACCGCCCGCGCTCTTGCGGCCGCCGCTTCCCTTCTCCGCCCTCTTCTCCTCTTCGGGGTCGACGGGCTCCTTGAAAATGGCGTCCTTGACGGAACTGTCGTACACGCTCTCGTTGTGAGAGGTTATGAAGTCCACCACCGCTCTTATTTCCGACGGAGTGGTGAACGGACTCTGCATACGCACATACCCGTTGAGTTTGGGATTGAGATAAAGCATATCGCCGTTGCCCAGCAGTTTTTCCGCACCGCCGCCGTCGAGTATGGTGCGGGAGTCGGGGCCCGAACTGACCCTGAGCGCGACGCGCGTGGGAAGGTTGTTCTTTATGGTGCCGCTGATGACATCGACGGACGGGCGTTGCGTGGCGAGAATGAGGTGTATGCCCATTGCGCGCGCCAGTCTAGCCAGCCTGTTGATGGCTTCCTCGACGGCTTTCTTGCCCTGCGCCATAAGGTCGGCCAACTCGTCAACGATGATGACTATGCGCGGCATTTTGGGATAACCCATCTTCTCGCAGTCGCGGTTGTAGTCGGCAATGTCCGAATATTTCAGCGACGACAGATAGGCTATGCGGCGCTCCATCTCGGCGATTGCCCAGTTGAGCGCGCGTATCGCCTTGTCGACATCGCACACGATTTCGTCGAGCATGAGGTGCGGCAATCCCGCATACGCGGTGAACTCGACATGTTTGGGGTCGATGAGAATGAACCTGACATCCTCGGGCGACGCCTTGTAAAGCAGACTGACGATGAGGCTGTGCACGCAACAGCTCTTGCCTGCGCCCGTCGTGCCCGCGATGAGCATGTGCGGCAGCGAAGCCACATCGCACACATAGCAATTTCCGTAAAGGTCGACGCCCAGCGCGCAAGTCGTGGGAGAAGGCGCGTTGTTGAACACGGGCGACTGCAGAATCTCGCTGAGGTGCACCGTCCTGCGAATCTTGTTCGGCACTTCGATACCTACGGCGTTCTTGCCGGGAATGGGCGCGATTATACGCACGCTCGCCTCTTCCATACGCATTGCGATGTCGCTGTCGAGCGTGTTGATGTTGGACACCTTGGAGCCGCGCGGCATCTCCACCTTGAGGGTGTAAAGCGAGAAAGTGGGCCCCACCTG
Organism: uncultured Clostridia bacterium; assembly: GCA_944360115.1. GTDB lineage: Bacteria > Bacillota > Clostridia > Christensenellales > CAG-917 > Limadaptatus. The sequence goes on along the minus strand of CALVTH010000001.1, from coordinate 6,294 downwards.
AATGTCCGTGACTTCGCTCTGAATGTCGAAGAAAGACAAGGTGTCGCACAGCTGTTTCTTCTTGGTCTCGTAATCCTCGTTCTGAGACACTTCGGGCTCGGGAGGAAGCAACAGTTTCATGGGCGGAGCGACATAGGGCTTGGGAGGAGTCGCCTTGGAAATCTCCTGCTCTATGCGCACCTGCCTAGCGCCCTTTCCCGCGTCGGGAGTCTCGGTCTTTGCGGGAGCGCGTTTTTCCACGCGTTCCTTTGCGGTCGCCGCGCGCTTGCGCTTCTCGTCCTCGAGTTGGCTGAGCTGGTCGGAGTTCTCGCCGCGTGCGCGTGCAATGGCGGCAAACTGTTGCCGCGCGAACATGGACTGCTGTATGACAGCGGGATCGCCCTTTGCGGCGTCACCGCCCGCGGAGGAGGCGTCCTTCGCCGCCGTCGCGGGTTTTGCGGGAACGGACGGGGCCGCGGAAGCCGACTGCGTCGAAGCCGACGCGGGACGGAACACATCCGCCGCCCTGCCGTCGGTGGGATTCTTTCTTGCGGCTTCGCTTGCCGACCTGACTGCCGCTTCGAACGCCGCCGCCTTGGACGCGGGAGGCGCGGAAACGGAATTGTACGCCGTACTTTCGGGCACGGCTTTGACTTCGGGCAATGCCTTTGCCTCGGGAGGCGCGGCTTTTTCTTCGCCCGTTATGGCTCTTGCGACGCTGCCGTGCAATCCCGCCATATTGGCAGCGCCGTGCGTCGTGGGCGACGCGGCGGGAGCGGGAGCGGGCGCAACGGGAGTCGCGGGCGCGGCGGGCGCGGCAGGCGCGGAAACCTGCCTTTGCGTCGCACGGGGAGACGCGGGCACTTCCCTGCGTGCGGGCTCTCCTCTGAGACCTATGTCGGAGGAAAGCGGAGCGTTGCCGCCGCCGCTTGCGGGGGCGGAGGGAAGCGTGGGACTGTTGCGCACGGGGTCGCCCGTCGCGGACATCTCGCCGAACGAACGCAGTCTGTCGGACTTGAGCGCGTCGAAAGAGGTGTATCCGAGAGCGGCGGCTCCGCGGGCGTTCGGGTCTCTGACGAAAGGCTTTTCTTCGGCGGCGGGGGCGTCATTCGCGGGTGCGGAATATGTTCCGCCCGCGTCGCCGTAACGGGCGCGTGCGATGTCGCGGTCGCCGGTCACATCGTCCACTCCGAGACGACGACGAAGCTCCTGCCTGCGCACGGGTCCGAAAGTGGCGCTGGGATTGCGCAACGCGCCGTCGGGATTGGTCATCGTCTTGAACTGAGAATATGTCTCGTCGGAGGGCTCGGGTCCCATGAGAATGTCACGGGCAAGCCTGCGGGACGAGAATCTGTCGGCGGAGGCGGCTCCCCTGCCGTCGGAATAACGCAAATCGTCCTCCACCTGCGCGGAGGAATTGGGATAAAGCGGGTCGTAGCCTTCCGCGCCCTTGCCGGAACGGCGTTTGTTGCGCGAGGACATCGGGTCGCCTTCCACCTCGACGACATACAGAGACCCGCCGCCGTCCGCGCCGCCGTTGAAATCGGTTATGGAGGGCTCGCGCTGTCTGTCCATACGCGACCCCTTCCTGCGCTCGGGTTTGGGCTCTTTGGGCTCGGGGGTGTAAGAGGTATAGGTGATGTCGCGCTTGATTGTCGGAATGAGGAAGACGATGACCAGCACGAAAAACGCCGCACACACCACGATGAGCGCGCCCACGGTGGTGATTGCGCGCATGAGCGGGTAAGATATTATGCCGAGCAGCATACCGCCCGCCGTGTTGGTGCCGCGATAGCAGGCGACGAGATATTCGCCGTAATCGTTGTCGGGGAGATACGCCGAGGAGGAATAGATGTTCAGCGCCCATATACCCACCAGCACGAGCACGGCGAGTTTGACGATTTTTGCAGGCGCCATTCTCACTCGGAAGTTGAAAACGATAGCGACGGCGGCAATAATCAGAGCCAGCGTGTAGGCGTAATCGGCAAGCCCGAAAAAGCCGAGCAGCACATCGGACACCATTTCGCCCACGCCGCCGAAACCGCCGCAAATGCAGATGAACACGAAAAGCGACACGAGCAAAACAAGCACTCCGAGTGCTATCCTGTTGCCCGTACCGGCACGCGCGTGTCTCAAATCGTTCATACCGCTTCTCCGCGGGCGGCGAAAACCGCCCGGAATGAGTCTCCGCCCGCCGCAGCGCCGCCGTCGGCGCGGACAGGCATACCCCACTTATAGTATTATTATCAAGTATAACACAGCAATATGTGTAATTCAAGCGAAAATACACGCGCCCTTTCCGTTCTCTCGCGGAGGGTCATTCCGCCCCGCCGTCGGAGCCGCCCGCGGGGACGTCGGCGCACCCGTCCAGCTCGTAACCGTGCTTGGCGGATTTGCCGTACTGCCGCTTGAAATTCTCTTCGTTTTTCTTTATGTACCGCGAGAAAAGTTCCTCGCTGCCCATTCCCGAGCGGTTGCACATCCCCACAAAGAAATGCAGGATGTCCACCAGTTCCTCGCGCACATTGTCGGGGTTTACGGGACGGGGGTTTTTCCACCACTTGAAATTGACCTCGGCGATGAGTTCGGCAAGTTCGCTGAGCATTGCGAGAGTCTGCTTCTGAATCCACTCCTCGGGCGTGATGTTCTCCAGCCCGCGGTTGCGCATGACATCGGTGTCGAACTTCTCCTGCATGGCGAATATTATGTCCAGCTTGTCCATTCCCGAAAAGTCCTCTCCGGCGAAATATTCGCTCGCCGAAAGGCTTGCGGCAGACTTGTTGCAAATGTCTTTGATAATGTCTTTATCCATAACTCACCTCGCGCCGCACGGGCGGCGGCATCAGCCGTTTTTCATCATTGCGGCGGTGTCCACGGTCTTTGCGCCGACCAGACTCGCCGTCATTCTGTCGAAATCGAACACTTCCGCCGCCACACGCTCGATATCCTCCAATTTGACGGAATCGACCTTTTGTATCTGCGAATCGATGTCGTAAAGTTCGTTTGTTGTGATTGCGTGTCTGCCGAACGCTCTCATTGTCGCCGAGGTGCTCTCCTGTCCGAGCACCAGCCCCGTCTTCATCTGTTCCTTGCCTTTCACCAACTCTTCCTCGGTGATGTTGTCGGCAAGAAGCCTGTCGATTTCCTTGCGGACAGCGACGACGGCGCGCTCGACATTGGACGGATTGACGGAAGTGTAGATGATGAAGCTGCCGTTGTTTTCGTAGGACGAGGGATAGCCGCTGATGCTGTAGCAAAGCCCCAGTTTTTCGCGCACGCTCTGGAAAAGACGCGACGACATCTCCAGACCGAACACCGCCGACAGCACATGAAGCACGGTGTTGTCGTAGGTGTTGTACGCCTTGCCGGGGAAGGCGAACGATAGGTGCGCCTGCTCTATCCTCTTGGTTTTGTGGACGAAGCCGCCCGCGTGATTCGCCCGCACGAGAGGGACGGAGGGGCTTTCGACGCGAAGTCCCGCCGCAGGGAATTTCTCACGCACCAGTTTTTCGGCTTCCGCGACGGTGACATTGCCGCACACCGACACCACGATGTTGGACGGCACATAAAACTTGTTTCTGTAGGCGTGCAGGTCGTCGGCGGTCAGACCCTTGAGACTGTCGCGACTGCCGAGAATACGGTTGCCCAGAGGATGCCCCTCGAAGAACGCTGCGGACAGATTCTCAAGGCATATATCGTCGGGAGTGTCCTCCGACTCGCTGATTTCCTCGAGCACGACCTTGCGCTCGCGCTTCAGGTCGTCGAGAGCAAATTTCGGGTGCATCGTGATGTCGGCAAGCACATCCAGACATTCGCCGAGGTGCACATCGCGCGACAGAGTGTAAAAGCAGGTGTGCGTCTTTGATGTGTAGGCGTTGATCTGCGCTCCGATCGAGTCGATGTCGTTGACGACATCGAACACGCTGCGCCTGTCCGTGCCCTTGAACGCCATGTGCTCTATGAGGTGGGATATACCCGCCTGTTCGGGCGTTTCGTTCACCGCCCCCGCTTTCACGAAAACTCCCGCCGCAACAGAACGCACCGCGGGATTTTCGGCGACGACGAGCCTCAGCCCGTCGTCCGTTTCCATCAATTTTCTCATATCGATATTATACCACATATATGCGCGGGCGCAAACATAATTTAGAGTATGAAAGAACGCCGTTTTCGCATAATCACAGCCAATGTCATCATCTCGGCGACCCTCGCCCTGGTGCTCGCCGCCGCACTGTTTTCGGTCATTCCGGACGGCACCGCGGATGTTCCCGCGGGCAAAGCCGTCTATTCCGGCGACCCCGACGGCGGAAAAGTCTCGCTTATGGTCAATGTGTACGAAGGCACGGAATTTGTCGAACAAATCGCCGCCCTGCTCGCCGAACGCGGCTGGAGCACCACCTTTTTCGTGGGCGGCAAATGGGCGGAGAAAAACGGCGACACCCTGCTTAAACTCGCCGCCGACGGCTTCGAACTCGGCAATCACGGTTATCTGCACCGCGACCACGCCACTCTGTCGGCGGACAACAACCGCGCCGAAATCCTCATCACCGAACGATTGCTGGCAGCCACCCTGTCGGGTCTCGGCGAAGAAGCCGCTGCCGCCGCAATGCCCCGCCTTTTCGCCCCGCCGGCCGGCAGTATGGGCAGCGCAATGTTCGAAGCGTGCGACGAACTGGGCTACACCGTAGTGATGTGGACACGCGACACGATCGACTGGCGCGACCACGACGCCGCCCTGATAACCCAACGCGCAACCAAGAACCTTGCGGGAGGCGACCTCATACTTATGCACCCCACCGCCGCCACCGTGGAAGCCCTGCCCGCAATCCTCGACGCCATAGCCGCCGCAGGACTCGCCGTCGCCCCCGTATCCGAAACAATCGGCACGACAGGCTGAGAAAGTTTTCCGTCGCGCCGTCGCCCTCCCCCGCTCGGGAAGGCATAAAAGCGGATACCGTGTTTGCAACGGGGAAAACAATTAAAACGCTTAAAACCGCGATATTTCGATGAATAATGCGAAAGAGCCGCCCGAGCAGACAGGAGCGTACTATGTCGTACACGACTGTTTGCGAGGGCGGCTCTGACAAAGTTATTCGCGAAATAGCGCGGTTTTACTTTATGCCGAACAACTCATTCGGCGTTACCCCGAATTTTTCGTAAATTGCGCGTATGCTGTCATAACTCGGCTTCTTTTTGCCGAGCAACCATTGACTTACGGTTGTTTGATTTACGCCGATAATGCGGGCAAAACTGTCTTGGCTCAGACCGTTTTCACTCATAATATCGCGTATGACTTCAACAAATTCCATACTGAAATCATACCCATATCCAGGTCTTTAGTATTGACATAGGTCAAATGACCTGATACTATTTGGACAGTTGAAACAGGAGAATAGAATGATCGAACTTTCGGACATCGACGAAACCGTGTTGATAACATACTCGAACGAGACCGTGCTCTACACCGACGATTTGCGGCGCAGGCTCACCAGCCGTCTGGAAAAATGGAGACTGACGGAAGCGGTTCTGTCGGGATTCTCGGAGGAAAAATTTGTCTCTGACAGAATGCTTTCGAATGTGGCAAGCGTGTTGCCGCGGGAAACGGGGTTGTTGTATCTGGTACCCAACGCCGACAAATTTTTCGTTAGGGCTTACGGTGAAAAAATAATCGAAATCGTATCCGCTTTTCTGAAAGAACTCGGAGTAAAACGGATAAAGTACGGCAAACACGCAATCCCCCGTGTTGAAAGGAATCTGGCTTTCCTGGCGTATTTCGGCTTCGATGCGGATTAAAACGGAAACTTCGGGGATACAACCTGAATGTTGAAAGAGATTTTGTAAATTCATTCACAAACGGCGCGGTTTGGATAATGGCGGACATCGTGTTGCAACGGGGAAAACAAATGAAACGCTTAAAACCGCGATATTTCGATGAAGAACGCTCAGCACACCCCAAAATTCTGCTACGCAGAAATTCCGGGGACCCCTATGCCGCCCGAACAGACAGGAGCGTACTATGTCGTATGTGACTGTTTGCGGGCGTTTGTGTTGACGCTGTATCACGCCAAACAGCGCGGTTTGGATAATGTTGGACACCTTATTTGCCACCGAAAAAAAACGATAGAAACGGTAAAACCGCGATATTCGAGCGTCAGACAAGGAAACAAAACGCCCGCGGACAGGAGCATACTTGCCGTATGTGACTGCTCGCGGGCGTTTGTGTTGACGCTGTATCACGCCGAATAGCGCGGTTTTACGCTTTGCGGAGAACCTCCTTAAGCCTCAAATCCACGCGATGTTTCTCGTCTATCTTGATAA